>NZ_DCYD01000014.1:0-151136 GCF_002331005.1 Achromobacter sp. UBA2119
ATTGAACTGGCGCAGGTAGCCCTCCGGTGTGACCTGATAGGCATGCCAGATTTCTTTGTCCAGCAAGACGTAGACATAACCTTGCCGCAGTACACGCAATGCAGTCTGAATTGATTTTTGACTCAGTGCGCCATGCTGCCTGAGCCCGTCGGTGACCGGCATGATTGCAAGGCGTAGCGGCAGGATCGGTAAACCGGTACGTTCGCAGGCGGCGCAAGTGCCGGTGGGATTGGGAGCCGCCTGGCGCCGGGCCTGGGTCAGGGTTTTGCTGGTGTTCATGTGTAGTCCGCGGCGGGAGGTAATGACGCAACGATGCGTTGCCACGCAAAGTCGTCGTAGTTTTCAAAACGCGCTTGCAATGTGGACTGCCCTGCGACTGCGGCCTTAATGTCGTCCTGTATTTCTGGATGCCGTGGCAGATTGGAATGAATAAACACGCGATGCATGCACAGGTCGATGACGTCCGCGCTCAGGCGCAAGTGCGAGTTCAATGCGTCGCAGATCATCCAGAAACCATGCACGGCTGCCTGGGGCGGAAGAATCGTAGGGCCACGCCAGCGCATGGGGGCATACGTCACGGGAAATCCAAGCGCGACGCGCCAGGCATCCAGGAAGTCGCCGACAAGCGGCGCAAGCTGTTGAGCCTGCTGAACTAGCGGGTTTTCCAAACCAGCTTCGGTGGGCACCGCGAAACAAGGTGTAGGTGCCGCAACTGGTCGGACAAAGCCAACGCTTTACGGGCCACAGCAGAGCAGGAAAGGCGCGCTCCATGGATGCCGCGAGCAGTTCAAGCCGCAACGGCTCGAACCACGGTGTCATGCGTTTTCCAGCTATTGGCGTGATGACATCCAGGCAGCGCGCAGCCAAGTGATCGGCGAGCGCAGCGAGGGGTTGATCACTGGTCAGCCATCCGCACACATAGCGCTTTTTATAGCTGGCATCATCACGCGCAGAACGTTCGGCGGCGGCGAGCAGAGAAATTTCGGCGGCACCCCCCGGTGAGGCCAGTTGTACAAGCGCCGGGCACGCGTCGGGCGTATGGGAAAGGTATGGCCGCATTACGCGCGCGATCGCATGTTCCCCCAACGCGTGGGTCAGTGACTGAATGCTAAGGGGATCTTGTGGCGCGCACGGCGCGAGCGGGTCCAACAAGAGGTAAAGATGGTCATTGGGTGCGCGTTCGTCACGGGCAAACGCTTGTACGGCTCTCCGAATCATCTGGCCCGCTCCCGCGCCCTGCCGAAGTGAACCGCCGGCTCGGCATTGGCCAGCTCCTCCTCAAGCGGGATAGTCTCGGACCTGACTTCAGGCAGCGTGAAATTGACGGCCTCGACGCAGTTTTCGCCGGCGGCGAACGCGAAGCGCAGATCGGTTTGGGTTGGCATGGCGAGCTTCCGGAAGCGACGGACCGCATGGGTCGTCCTTGGTGCCAAGTGGCACTACCGCTTTTAGAAGCTGCCGATATTGTGTGTAAATCAGAGGAGTCTTATTAGTGAACCAAATTGTTCTGGTGCTAGCCGATGCTTGAAACGATCCGATTGATCTGCCGTCGTGTCCTGAGCGACAGCACGTGACTAACGTCGACAGCGCTAATACGTTGAGCGACGGCGATCGCAGCCAGGCACGGCGCAGCGGTAAGTACGGCGGCCAGGGGTGAGAAACACCGGTAGCTCTTTTTCCAGGCGCTCGACGTTTACGCGTATCGAGGCACGCTCGTGTCATCCACGACGATCGTTCGCGGCGATTGCGGAAAATGCAGCGGCGCGTCGGTGATCGACCGCAGGAAGTCTTCGGTCACGCCCGCCTTCATCGCGTGCACCTCCAAACCCACGGGCATGACGTCGATGACGGCAAGGTCCGTATAGATGCGCGACACCACGCCTTTGCCGGTGAGCGGATAGGTGCATTGCCGCAGGATCTTGGGCGTGCCGTCGCGGCCGCGGTGTTCCATGGTGACCAGGACCTGCTTGGCGCCAACGGCCAGGTCCATTGCGCCGCCGACGGCGGGGATGGCGTCCGGGGCGTCGGTTTTCCAGTTGGCGAGGTCGCCGCGTTCGGACACCTGGAAGGCGCCCAGGACCGCGTAGTCCAGGTGGCCGCCGCGCATCATGGCGAAAGAGATCGTGTGTTCGGTGATGGACGCGCCTTGCAGCAGCGTGATGGGCTGGCGGCTGGCGTTGATGAGGTCGGGGTCGACGTCGTTGCCGGTGGCGGCGGGGCCCATGCCGAGGATGCCGTTTTCGCTGTGCAGCAGGATTTCGCGGCCGCTGGGCAAGTAGTCGCCGACCAGGGTTGGCATGCCGATTCCTAGGTTGACGATGGCGCCGTCGGGAATGTCGCTGGCCAGCAGCTGCGCGATCTGCTGGCGGGTCAGGCCGATGATGTCTTGCATGTCAGGCCTCCACGCGCACGACGGATTTCACGAAGATGCCCTGCGTCATGATCTGCTCGGGCACCAGCGCGCCCAGCGGCACGATCTCGTCGACCTGCGCGATGGCGTGTCCGGCGGCCATGCACATGACGGGGTTGAAGTTGCGCGCCGCGTGGCGATACATGAGGTTGCCCCAGCGGTCGCCCAGATGCGCGCGGATGAGGGCGTAGTCGGCGCGCAGGGGCTGCTCGAGCACGTAGCCGATGCCGTCGATGACTTCCTGGCGCCGCCCCTCGGCCAGTTCTGTGCCGTAGCCGGTAGGCGTATAGAACGGCCCGAGTCCTGCGCCGGCGGCGCGCAGCCGTTCGGCCAGGGTGCCTTGGGGCACGCACTCCAGTTCGACCTCGCCTGCGCGGTAGGCGCGGGCGAAGGCGTCGGAGTTGGGAGGGCGCGGGTGCGAACAGATGACCTTGCGGACCTGCTTGCGCACCAGCAGCGCGGCGATGCCGCGTTCGAAAGTGCCGGCGTTGTTGGAGATGATGGTGAGGTTGCGCCGGTCCAGTTCGGCCAGGCAGTGCAGCAGTTCGTAGGGCACGCCGGCTTCGCCGAAGCCGCCCACCAGCACGGATGCGCCATCGGGAATGACGGCCACGGCCTGCGCCATGGATTCCTGAATCTTGTCGATCACTTATTGCTCCTGCACGAGACCGGCGGCGTCCACGATGCTTTTCCAGCGGGCGCGTTCCTGGTCGATGAAGGCGGCGAACTCCGCGGGCGTGTTGCCGCCGGCCTGGCCGCCCATGGCCTTGAAGCGTTCGCTGATCTCGGGGCTGCGCACCACGTCGCGCGTGGCGGCGTAGAGCTTGTCGATGGCGTCCTGCGGCGTGCCGGCGGGTGCGACCAGGCCGAACCACGCGGTGACCACCATGTCCTTGACGCCGGCCTCGGCCATGGTCGGCACGTCCGGCAATTCGGCGAGGCGTTTGTCGCTGGTGACGGCCAGCGCGCGTAGCTTGCCGGCCTGGATGTACGGCATGGAGCTGGGCAGGTTGTCGATCATGAAGGTGAACTGCTGGCCGAGCAGCGCGGCCACGGCGGGGCCGGCGCCCTTGTAGGCGACGTGCGTGCCGGGGATGCCGGCGCGCTGCTTGAACATTTCGGCGGACAGGTGCGGGGACTGGCCTGCGCCGGAACTGCCGAAGGAGACCTTGGAAGGATCCTGCCTGACCTGCGCCAGCAGATCGGCCACGCTGCGAGCGGGCGAGGCCTCGTTGACGACGAGGACGTTGGGCACCGAGATCACGAGCGTCACCGGCGCGAAGTCGGCGGGCTTGTAGGGCAGCGTCTTGTAGAGCGCGTAGTTGATGGCGTTGGGACCGATGTTGCCCATCAGCAGCGTGTAGCCGTCGGGCTTGGCGCGCGCCAGCGCCTGCGCACCGATGATGCCGGCGGCGCCGGCGCGGTTCTCCACGATGACCTGCTGGCCGAGCTTGGCGGACAGCTTGTCGGCGATGAGGCGCGCCGAGATGTCGGTGGTGCCGCCCGGCGCGGCCGGGATGATGAGGGTGATGGGCCGTTCAGGCCAGGCCGCCTGCGCCGGATTCGCGATGGCGATGGCCATCGCGCCGGCTGCCAGCCAGCGATGCGCACACATCATGCTTGTCTCCCTGCGTGACCATTGATTGGTCAACTCGTGAGCACGAGTGTGGGCGCGGGGGTGGCAATTGCCTATTCCGGAATCCGGAGGTGTGGGTTCGCCTGGGCTGAAGTACGCATTCTGGCCGACGCGGTTTAACTGCCGCGGGCGCCACGATGGCCGTGCCGGCCAACGCTGCGGCGGCCGGCCGGCGTGTTCAGTGGCGGCCGCCGGGCGTCAGGTATTACGCCCCCGCGCGCTCCCAGCGCCGCTGGATGGCCTTGGCCGCGACCACGCCATCCGCCATCGACGTCACCACGCAGGGGTGCATGCGGTGCGCGACCTCGCCGATGGCGTAGATGTCGGGCACGCTGGTCTCGGCGGTGGCGAAGTCGGTGCGGATGTAGCCGCGCTCGTCGCGCGCGAGCCTCAGGACGTCGGCAAACGCGGCCTGTGGTTCCCAGCCGTAGAAGACGAGGATCAGGTCGTACTGCCGGCCGTCCACGCTGCGGGTGGCCGGGTCGACCTTGTAGGGTCCGATGTGCACGCCTTCGGTACCGGCGCGCGTCACCCATTGCTGTTGGGCGCGCACACTGCGGGCGTAGAGATGGACATTGCGCGCGCCGCGGTTGCGCACGTAGACGTAGTTTTCGAAGGCGTTGTCGCCCCCGCCCAGCACTGCGACCGACAGGCCGGAATAGTCCTGCGCCACGATGGGTGAGCCGGGGCCGATCAGCACGCCCGGCCAGGACGCGCCCGGAGGGTGGTCGGGCAGTCCCTTCGCGCGCACGCCGGAGGCAATGACCAGAGTGCGGGCGCGGGCCAGGGTTTCCTGGCCGTCCGGACCGGCGAGCGTGGCCTCGATGCGGCCCTTGCAGGGCCGCACGCCGGTGACGCGGGTTTCCAGCCGTACCGGCACATCGGCGGCGCGCACGCTGGTGTCGATGTTGGCGGCCACCTGCTGGCCGGTCACGCCCGGCAAGACGGCGATCCAGTCGTCGGCGAACGGGTTGTCATTGCCCAGCCCGCCGAGACGGGCGCTGGCCTCGACCAGCAGCGGCGACAGGCCCAGGCGCGCCAGCCAGAGGGCGCAGGAGGCGCCGGCCGGGCCGCCGCCTACAATGACCGAATCGTGCATCTGTTGCATTTCACCCCTTATTGACTGCGCCGGCGCCTCGCGGGCGCCCGGACATGGCCGAATTGTAGCCAGCGCGTCCCCCCATCCGCCGCCGCCTTACAATTCGGGCTATTCCACCCAGGTTTTCATCATGCCCACTCGCCGCATCATTCTTTCCGGCCTTGCGCTCGACGCCCGCATCGGCATCCTCGAGCACGAGCGCCGCGCCACCCAGCCCCTGCACGTCGATGCCGAATTCGACGTCGACATCCAGCGTTCGGTGGACGACCACGATATCCACAGCGTGCTGGACTACCGCCGGCTGCGCGAGGCCATCGTCGAGGAATGCACGCAGGCCCACGTGAACCTGATCGAAACCCTGTCCGAACAAGTGGCGGCGCGCCTCTTGGCGGACTTCCAGGAAATCCGCGCGCTGCGCTTGCGCATCAGCAAGCCCATGGCCTTCTCCGACTGTGCGGCGGTGGGCGTGGAAATCCAGATCAATCGCTGACATGAACGATATCGCTCCCCCCGGCGTGCAATTTCGCACGCCTGCCGACGAAAAGGCACGCCACGAAGGCAACAAGCTGACCAAGCGGCTGGCGCGCGAGACCACGCGCGCCTTGTCCGACTACAACATGATCGAGGAAGGCGACCGCGTGATGGTCTGCCTGTCCGGCGGCAAGGATTCCTATGCCATGCTGGACATCCTGCTGCAGCTCCAGAAGCGCGCGCCGTTCAAGTTTGAACTGATCGCGGTGAACCTGGACCAGAAGCAGCCGGGCTTTCCCGACCACATCCTGCCGCAGTACCTGAAGGAACTGGGCGTCCCCTTCCACATCGAGACGCAGGACACGTATTCGATCGTGACGCGCGTGCTGGAAGAGGGCAAGACGATGTGCTCGCTCTGTTCGCGGCTGCGTCGCGGCATTCTGTACCGCGTCGCATCGGAACTGGGCGCCACGAAGATCGCACTGGGCCATCATCGCGACGACATCCTGGCCACGTTCTTCCTGAACCTGTTCTATGGCGGCAAGGCCAAGGGAATGCCGCCCAAGCTGGTGTCCGACGACGGCCGCCACACGGTGATCCGCCCGCTCGCGTACGTGGTCGAGTCCGACCTGATCGCCTACGCCGAACTCAAGCAGTTCCCTATCATTCCGTGCAATCTCTGCGGCTCGCAAGAGAACCTGAAGCGCAAGGAAGTGGGCCGCATGATCAAGGAGTGGGACAAGCAGCACCCGGGCCGGTCGTGGAACGTGTTCAATGCGCTGTCGCGGGTGGTGCCTTCGCACCTGATGGACCGCGACCTGTTCGATTTCGTCGGCTTGAAGCCCACGGGCGTGCCGGATGCCAACGGCGACACGGCGTTTGATACGGTCGATCCCACGGACGAGTCGGACGATGCGTGCGGCGATACGCCGCCGGCGTTGGAGCCGGGCGCGATCATCGAGAAGAAAGTGGTGTTCTCGCGCGGGTGATGCGCCGCGTGCAACGCGACCATCCCAAATGAAAATGGGGCTGCGATAGGCAGCCCCATTTTTATGTTCGGGCGTTATCAGGCGTTCAACACCCGGATCGGCGAGCCCGCTGCCCACGCCTTCACGGCTTCCAGGCAGTTCTGGTAGAAGGCCTCGAAGTTTTCGCGGCTGACGTAACCCAGGTGCGGGGTCAGGATCACGTTGTCCAGGTCGCGCACGCTGTCGGTGGGCGACAACGGCTCTTCGGGATACACATCCAGCCCCGCGCCGGCGATGCGGAACTTCACCAGCGCGTCCATCAGCGCTTCCTGATCGACAAGTCCGGCGCGCGAGGTATTGACCAGATACGCGGTCGGTTTCATCGCGGCCAGCGCGGTGGCGTCGACCACGTTGCGGCTGCGATCGGACAGGATCAGGTGCAGGCTCACCACGTCGGACGTGGAAAACAGTTCGTGCTTGTCCACGCGCGTGACGCCTGCGGCATCGGCGCGCTCGTCGGTCAGGTTGGGGCTCCAGGCCACCACGTCCATGCCGAAGGCCAGACCCACCTTGGCCACCGCGGCGCCCAGCTTGCCCAGTCCCACCACGCCCAGGCGCTTACCGGCCAGCGGCTCGGGCATGGCCGTCTGCCACATGCCGCGGCGCATGGCGGCGTCTTCGGCGGGCAGGTGCTTGAAGAGACCCAGGATGTGCGCCCACGCGAGTTCCGCCGTGGCGGTGTTGGCGTCGGCACTGCCGGGCGCGCCGGACACGACGATGCCCTGCTCAGCGCAGGCCTGCATGTCGATGGCGTTGTTGCGCATGCCGGTGGTGACCAGGAGGCGCAGCTTGGGCAGGGCGCGGATGCGCTCGGCGGGAAATGGCGTGCGCTCGCGCATGGCGACGATCACGTCGAAGGGCTCGAGCGAGGCCTCGACCTGGTCGTCGGGAATGAAGTTGTTGAAGATCTGCACCTCGGCGTCACCGCCCAGCGAGGTCCAGTCCGCATAGCGCCGGGCTACGTCGTGGTAATCGTCGAGTATTGCGATTTTCAAATCTTGTCTCCGGGAGGGATGGCGCTTGCCGCGCCCCCCTTTCCCGGGCCGGCGCGACGCGCGCCGGTCAGTTCAAACGGGCCTTGAGCTGGTCCAGCGGCAGCGCGCCGCTGATGCGCGAGCCGTCTGCAAAGAACAGTGTCGGTGTGCCGCGCACCATCAGTTGCTGGCCAAGCTCCAGCAGCTTGTCTTCGGGCACGTCGCATTCGGCGTTGGGCGGCGTCTTGCCGCGCAGCATCCAGTCGTCCCAGGTCTTGCCCTGGTCTTTGGCGCACCAGACATTGCGCACCTTGACCTTGGAGTCCGGCGACAGGATGGGGTAGAGGAAGGTGTAGACGGTCAGGTTGTCCACATCTTCAAGCGTCTTGCGCAACTGCTTGCAATAGCCGCAGTTGGGGTCTTCGAAGATCGCGACCTTGCGCGAGCCGTCGCCCTTGACCTGCTTGATCGCCAGGTCCAGCGGCAGCTGGTCGAACGTGACGGCGCTGAGCTTTTCCTGGGATTCGCGGGTGACGTCGCGGCGCGTCGCGGCGTCGATCAGCGGTCCTTCCATGACCCACGTCACGCCTTCGTCGGTGTAGATCAGGTCCATGCCGAGCTGCACTTCAAACAGGCCATAAGGCGTGCGGCGCACGGTCGTGACGTTCATGCCGGAAAAGCGCTGCTGAAAGCGTTCCTTGACGGCGGCCGACTGCGGATCGAGTTCGGTGGTGGAGACGCTTTTTTCGCCCTTGGCCGCCTGCCCCACGGATTGTGTGGAGACGGATTTTGCGCCCTGCGCATGTGCCGTGGCGGACAAGCCGATACCCGCGGCGAGGAAACAGGCCGCCAGCGTGGCGGGAATGCGGAATTTCATCGGTACTCCTGGTCTTGTCAGTCGTGTGCTCAGCCGGAAAGCGTAACCGATCCGGGTCGGGCGGCCGCGGCAGGCGGCGGGTGGGCGGATCCGTATCAGACGGGCGCCGGCCGCCGCAGGTTCCGCCCGGCGCCGGCGTCGGGCCGAATCGGGCCAGGTTTGGCCGAATCGGACCGAATCGGGCCGGGTTTGGCCGAATTGGCCCGGGTTGGGCTGGGATTCAGCCCTAATTGGCCGACGCCCCCGCGATCAGCCGGCGCTTGATCAGCGGCGCGCCCTCGACCCAGTGCATGCCGGCGTTGCGCAGCCAGACGAGCGGCGTCGCCTTCGATCCGAACAGCTTGTGCAGCCCGTCGGTCGCCAGCCGCATGGCCAGGACCGGTTCGGCGCGCGCCCGCTGGTAGCGGTGCAGCACGCGCAGGTCGCCGGCCTGCCGGTAGGGTTCGCGCTCGGCGACGATGCGGGCCAGCGCCTCGACGTCGCCCAGCCCCAGGTTCAGGCCCTGCCCCGCCAGCGGGTGCAGGCGGTGCGCGGCGTCTCCGGCCAGCGCGATGCCGGGCGCCACCATCTGGGCGCGCTCCAGCGTCAGCGGAAAACCGTGCAGCTTGCTGCGGACCTTCAGGCGGCCCAGCCGCCCTTCGGCAGCCTCGGCCAGCAGCGCTTCCAGGCGGGCGGTTTGCGCTTCCTGCGGCAGGTCCAGCAGTTGCTGGGCCAGTTCGCTACGCATGGACCACACCATCGAAACCTGGGGGCCGTCCGCGGTATCGGGCAGCGGCAGCAGCGCCAGCACGCCGTCGTCGCGGAACCATTGGATTGCGGTGCCCTGGTGCGGCAGTTCCGCATCCAGATGCACGACGAGCCCGGTGTCGTTGTAGGACTGGGCTTCGTGCTTCAGCCCGGCCGCCTCGCGCAGCGGCGAGGCTGCGCCATCGGCGCCGACGAAGAGTTCGGCCTGGATGCGGGCGCCGCTTTCGGTGTCGATCGCGCCGTTCTGGTAGCCGGTGCAGCGGTCTTCCAGCCACGCGATGCCGAACATGCGCACGGCCTGGATCAGGACGCGCTCGATCTCGCCGGATTCGACGATCCAGGCCAGTTGCGGCAGCGCGGCCTGCCAGGCATTGAGGTTGACCTGGCCGTCCGCGTCGCCGTGGATTTCCATGGCCTGCACCGGCATCAGCCGCGACGCGGGCATGGCGTCCCACACGCCGATGTCGGCCAGGAAGCGCTGGCTCGCCGGCGAAATGGCGTAGACGCGGGGGTGATAGCGGTTGGGATCGGCGGGCGGCACGGCGGCGCGCGGCGCCAGGACGGCCACGCGCTGGCCGCGGCGGGCCAGCGCCAGGGCGGTGGACAGGCCGACGATGCCGGCCCCGCAAACTACGATCTGATGGCTCATCGTGCGGAAGGCTCCCCGGCCTGTTTGGGCCACAGCAGCCACATCTGGCCGCGTTGCTTCATGCGGCCGGCCTGCTGGCCGGCTTCTTCGCCGTAACCCCAGTAGAAGTCGGCGCGGGCCGCGCCCCGGATGGCAGTGCCGGTGTCCTGGGCGAACACCAGGCGCTGCAAGGGCCGGTCCGACGCGGGATAGGTGGTGGACAGGAACAGCGGCGTACCGAGCGGCACGAAGGTCGCATCCACCGCCACCGAGCGCCGCGGCGCCAGCGGGATGGCATAAGCGCCCTTGGGGCCTTGTTCAGGATCCACGACCGCCTCTTCGCGGAAGAACACCACGGCCGGATTGGCGTTGAGCATTTCCTGGACACGCTTGGGATTGCGCTGCGCCCAGGCCCGGATGTTCTGCATGGACGCCTGGTCGGCGGTGAGTTCGCCGCGGTCGATCAGCCAGCGGCCGATGGACACATAGGGCTGGCCGTTGTGATCGGCGTAGGCGACGCGGATGGTCTTGCCGGCGTCGGGACCGTCGGTCAGCTGTACGCGCCCGGAGCCCTGGACCTGCAGGAAGAAGTTGTCCACGGGGTCGTCCACCCAGACCACCACTGGCGGGCGGCGGCCGGACGACGATTCGATGGCGGCGCGGGTGTCGTACGGCACGACGCGCTTGCCGTCGAGTTTGCCGCGCACACGCTTGCCGGCCAGGTCGGGGTAGATGGAACCCAGGTCGATGGTCAGCAGGTCGGCGGGCACCGCGTACAGCGGCCATTGGTAGACACCGCCCTGGCGGCGCGAGCCGCGCACCAGAGGTTCGTAGTAGCCCGTCACCGTATTGGTGGCCGGCTTGCCGTCGGCCGCATTGAGGCGCCACGGTTGCAGGTAGGTCTGCAGGAAGCGGCGCACGCCTTCGGCGTCGCCGGCGGCGGGCGCGCGGGCCGGGTCGATGGCCGCGGCGCAGACCGGC
Source organism: Achromobacter sp. UBA2119 (assembly GCF_002331005.1). Lineage (NCBI taxonomy): Bacteria > Pseudomonadati > Pseudomonadota > Betaproteobacteria > Burkholderiales > Alcaligenaceae > Achromobacter > Achromobacter sp. UBA2119. Next base: position 10,852 of record NZ_DCYD01000014.1, read on the forward strand.
TGCCAGGCGCGCGGCGTGGCGCGCGCGGGCGCGGCCAGGTTGCCGCTGGTGGGCCGCATCAGGCCCTTGCAGTTGCGCAGGAAAAGGGGCCAGAACTGGGACAGGTCGTCAGCGCTCCAGCCAGGCAGCTCGGACCAGTTGGCGGGTTTCAACTTGCCGGCCAGCGCGCGCGGCGGGGTGTCGGGCAACGAGCCCAGCGGCGGCACGACGAGCGGACCGTCGGCCGCGGGCGTGCGAGCCCCGGGCGTTGCCGGCAGACCGGATCCGGAATCAGGGGGAATATCGGACGGGGTGGAACATGCCGCCAGCAGAATGGACAGCACGGACAGGCTAAGAATGCGCTTCATGTGCAGAGGGAAAAACGTGCAACGGAAGGCCGGACCATACTCAGTGCAAGGTGCGCGGCATGGCCAGGACGAATTCGGAGATCGGCACTTCGAACGGAATGCCGTTCTCGCCGACGCAGTGATAGATGCCGCGCATCGTGCCCACCGGCGTGGGCAGGGGACAGCCGCTGGTGTACTCGAAGGTCTCGCCGGGGGCCAGCAGGGGCTGCTGCCCCACGATGCCCAGGCCGCGCACTTCCTGCACGCGCTGGTTGCCGTCGGTGATGATCCAGTGGCGGCTGATCACCTGCGCGGGATGTTCGCCGGTATTGGTGATGCGGACGGTGTAGGCGAACACGAATTGCTGTTCGCCGGGGTCGGACTGTTCGGGCACGAAGCGCGGAGAGACAGAGACGCTCAGGTCGTAAGGTTTCACAGTCCTTCCCTGTGTGGCTGCACGCGGGCGGCGGAACATGGGCGCCCACGCTTGAAAGACGGAATTTCAGGCGCGCCAGCCGGGGCATACCCGCTGCGGCGCCTCAAACTGCAATAATGGCACATTATGCCCTCCCCGACCCCGAACATCATGTCCAAGCAAACGGCCTCCACCCGCATTACTCCCAGCATCCTGTCGGCTGACTTCGCCCGGCTGGGCGAGGAAGTCCGCAACGTCGTCGCCGCCGGCGCCGACTGGATCCACGTGGACGTGATGGACAACCACTATGTCCCCAACCTCACGATCGGCCCGATGGTCTGTGCCGCGATCCGCCCCCACGTCGAGGTGCCGATCGACGTGCACCTGATGGTCGAGCCCGTGGACGCGCTGGTGCCGCAGTTTGCCAAGGCCGGCGCCGACTACATCAGCTTCCACCCCGACGCCAGCCTCCACGTGGACCGCACGCTGTCCCTGATCCGCGAAAGCGGCTGCAAGGCCGGTCTGGTCTTCAATCCCGCCACGCCGCTGTCCTACATGGACTACGTCATGGACAAGATCGACCTGGTGCTCATCATGTCGGTGAACCCGGGCTTTGGCGGCCAGAGCTTCATTCCGGCAGCGCTGACCAAGCTGCGCGAGGCCCGCGCCCGTATCGATGCGTGGATGCAGGCCGGCGGCCAGGAGATCGTTCTGCAGGTGGACGGCGGCGTCAAGATCGACAACATCGCCGAAATCCGCGCCGCGGGCGCGGACACGTTCGTGGCCGGCTCGGCCATCTTCGGCAAGCCGGACTACGCCGGCATCATCAAGGCCATGCGCGACCAGATCGCCATCGGCGAAACCACCGCTGTCTAAGGAACCCGACATGACCGCTTTTCGCGCCGCGCTGCTGGACCTGGACGGTACCCTGCTCGACTCCATTCCCGATCTGGCCTTTGCCGCCAACGCCATGCGTGTTGAACTTGGCATGATCGCGCTGCGCGAGGACGTGGTCGCCACGTTCGTCGGCAAGGGCGTGGACAACCTGGTGCGGCGCAGCCTGGCCGGTTCGCTCGATGCCGCCGACCCGGCGCCCGACGAATTCCAGCGCGCCCGCGAGGCTTTCTACCGCCACTACCACCTGGTCAACGGCGAGCGCGCGCAGGTCTACCCGGGCGTGATCGAAGGCCTGAAACTCATGCGCGACCAGGGCCTGAAGCTGGCCGTGGTCACCAACAAGCCCACGGAATTCACCTTGCCGCTCTTGCAGCGCACGGGGCTGGCGGGCTTTTTCGAGGCCGTGGTGTGCGGCGACACCTGCGAGCGCCGCAAGCCCGATCCCGACCAGATCCACCATGCGTGCGACCTGATGGGCGTGGGCGTGAACGAGGCCGTGACGATCGGCGATTCCATCAATGACGCGCAGGCGGGCCGCAGCGCCGGCACGCAGGTCCTGGTGGTGCCATATGGCTACAACGAAGGACGTGACGTGCGCGAGCTGGATGTCGATGGTATAGTTGACACGCTTGTTGACGCCGCACAGTGGGTCGCGCTCTGGAATCAAAACCAGAACGCCGCAAAAGTATCCGCTTGAAGCACGTCGCAACCCAGGCAAGAATTCACTACCGCGCATCACTTCCGCGTACTTCATTACCGAACCGCTAAATGAACGTTTCCATCCAGAACCAAATGCTCGGCGCCTCGTGGCGTTGGTGGCGTTTGTCTTCCGGGTGGCGATGATTCCCCTTCCCGGCCCTAGACGCGACCTTGCCGCCTAGCGCCGACACTGTGTAAACAGCGCCCAACCCGGAACCAGTCAACTGGACCGGGTTTTTTGTTGCGTGCCCGGTCCGAAAGCAGACACCGCTTACGAGACCCGACATGACCGAAATCGAATTCAAGGCCCTTGCGGCACAAGGCTACAACCGCATTCCGCTGGTGGCCGAGACCTACGCCGACCTGGACACCCCGCTTGGCATCTACCTGAAACTGGCGCACTCCGGTCCCCTGGCCGGCCGCATGACCTGCCTGATGGAATCCGTGGTGGGCGGCGAGCGCTTCGGCCGCTACTCGTTCATCGGCCTGCCGGCGCGCACCGTGATCCGCGCCAGCGGCACGCGCACCGAAGTGCTGCATGACGGCAAGGTCGCCGAGACGCACGACGGCGATCCGCTGACCTTCATCGAGCAATACCAGAGCCGCTTCAAGGTCGCGCTGCGCCCGGGCATGCCGCGCTTCTGCGGCGGTCTGGCCGGTTACTTCGGCTACGACACCGTGCGCCACATCGAGCCGTGCCTGGGCCCCGCGGTCAAGCCGTTCCCGGCCGGCATGGAAGGCGGCACGCCCGACCTGATGCTGATGCACGTGGACGAACTGGTCATCGTCGACAACCTGGCCGGCCGTATCTACCTGATGGTCTATGCCGACCCCAGCCAGCCCGAGGCCTACAGCCGCGCACAGCAGCGCCTGACCGACCTGCGCGCCCGCCTGCGCCGCCCCGTGGAAATTCCATACAGCCACGCCAGCATGCAGACCGAGGAACGGCGCGATTTCAAGAAAGAGGACTACCTGGCGGCCGTGTTGCGCGCCAAGGAACATATCGCCGCCGGCGACCTGATGCAGGTGCAGATCGGCCAGGTCATCGCCAAGCCCTTCCGCGATTCGCCCCTCTCCCTTTACCGCGCCCTGCGGTCGCTCAATCCCTCCCCCTACATGTACTTCTGGAACTTCGGTGATTTCCAGGTGGTGGGCGCATCGCCCGAGATCCTGGTGCGCCAGGAACGCACGGTGGAAAACGGCGAGCCGAAGTCGCAGATCACGATCCGTCCGCTGGCCGGCACCCGCAAGCGTGGCGGCACGCCTGAGGAAGACGCGGCGCTGGCGGCCGAACTGAAGGCCGATCCCAAGGAGATCGCCGAACACGTCATGCTGATTGACCTGGCGCGCAACGACGTGGGCCGCGTCGCGCAGGTGGGCTCGGTGAAGGTGAGCGACACCATGGTGATCGAGCGCTACTCGCATGTGATGCATCTGGTGTCGAATGTGACCGGCACCCTGAACCCCGGCATGAGCAGCATGGACGTCCTGCGCGCCTCGTTCCCGGCGGGCACGCTGACGGGCGCCCCCAAGGTCGAGGCCATGAAGATCATCGACGAACTGGAACCCGTGCGCCGCGGCATCTACGGCGGCGCGGCCGGCTACCTGAGCTACGGCGGCGAGATGGACGTGGCCATTGCCATCCGCACCGGCGTCATCAAGGACGGCACGCTGTACGTGCAGGCGGCTGCGGGCATCGTGGCCGATTCGAACCCCGAAGCCGAATGGGCCGAGACCGAAGCCAAGGCGCGCGCCGTGCTGCGCGCGGCCGAGCAGGTGCAGCACGGCCTGGACGAACCCATCTGAGCCTCGCGGCCAAAACGACACCGCCCGGGCCGCAGAACGGCCCCGAGGAGAAAAAAATGCTGTTGATGATCGACAACTACGATTCCTTTACCTACAACCTGGTGCAGTACTTTGGCGAGCTGGGCGTGGACGTGCGCGTGGCGCGCAACGACCAGATCACGCTTGAAGAAGTGGCTGCGCTCAATCCCGACCAGATCTGCGTGTCGCCCGGCCCGTGCTCGCCGGCCGAGGCCGGCATCTCGGTGCCGCTGATCCAGGCGTACGCCGGCAAGAAGCCCATCCTGGGCGTGTGCCTGGGCCACCAGGCCATCGGCGCGGCCTTCGGCGGCGACATCGTGCGCGCGCAGCAGATCATGCACGGCAAGACGATCCAGCTGTCGCACACGGGCACTGACATCTTTGAAGGCCTGCCGACGCCGTACACTGTCATCCGCTACAACTCGCTGACCATCGATCCGGCCACTCTGCCGGACTGCCTGGCGGTCACCGCGACGGCGCCGGATGGCGACATCATGGGTGTGCGGCACAAGACCCTGCCGCTATACGGGGTACAGTTCCACCCCGAATCCGTACTGAGTGAGCACGGCCACGCCCTGCTGCGCAATTTCCTGAACCTCGCCTGAAAGGACGCACCGTGACGATTTCCCCCTCCGAAGCGCTGACGCGCTGCATCGAACACCGCGAAATATTCCACGACGAAATGCTGCACCTGATGCGCATGCTGATGCGCGGCGAGATGTCGCCGCAGATCGCCAGCGCGCTGTTGATGGGCCTGCGCGTCAAAAAGGAAACCGTGGGCGAGATCACCGCCGCGGCGCAGGTCATGCGCGAGTTCGCCACGCCCGTGGTCACGCCCAATCCGAACGACCTGCTGGACATGTGCGGCACGGGCGGCGACGGCAGCCACACGTTCAACATTTCCACAACTGCGATGTTCGTCGCAGCCGCGGCCGGCGTGCCGATCGCCAAGCACGGCAACCGCAGCGCCTCGTCGTCCAGCGGCAGCGCCGACGTGCTGGAGGCGCTGGGCGCCAACCTGGTGCTGACGCCCGAGCAGGTGGCCGAATGCATCCAGGAGACCGGCATCGGTTTCATGTTTGCGCCCGCCCACCACGGCGCGATGAAGAACGTGGCCGCCGTCCGCAAGGAACTGGCCGTGCGCACCATCTTCAACATCCTGGGTCCCCTGACCAATCCGGCCGGCGCCGCCAACCAGTTGATGGGCGTCTTCCACCCCGACCTCGTCGGCATCCAGGTGCGCGTGCTGGAACGGCTGGGCTCGCGCCACGTGCTGGTCGTGCATGGCAAGGACGGCATGGACGAGGCCTCGCTGGGCGGGGCCACGATGGTCGGCGAACTGAAGGACGGCGTGGTCCGCGAGTACGAGATTCATCCCGAGGACTACGGGCTATCCATGATGTCCAACCGGAGCATCAAGGTGTCCAATCGCGAGCAGTCGCGCGAGCTTGTCATAGAGGCGCTGGAGAATGTCGAAGGCGCGGCCAGAGACATCGTCGCCCTGAACGCCGGGCTCGCCATCTATGCCGGCAACAAAGCCGATTCCATTCCCGAAGCCTTAGCGCTAGCATTTGAACTAATTTCCACCGGCGCGGCGCGAGCCAAGCTGGAAGAATTCTGCGCATACACCCGGACATTCCAGAAATGAACGATATTCTCGCGAAGATCCTCGCCGTCAAGGCCGAGGAAGTCGCCGCCGCCCGCCAGATGCGCAGCGAAGCCGAAGTCCTGCGCGAAGCGCAGGCGCGCCAGGACGTGCGCGGCTTCGCTCAAGCCATCGAAGACAAGATCTCGCAAGGCAAGGCGGGCGTCATCGCTGAAATCAAGAAAGCCTCGCCCTCCAAGGGCGTCATCCGAGAGGGCTTTGCGCCCGCCGAAATCGCGGCCACCTACGCCGTGCACGGCGCGGCCTGCCTGTCCGTGCTGACCGACGTGCAGTTCTTCCAGGGTTCGCACGACCACCTGCGGCAGGCGCGGGCCGCGTGCGCGCTGCCGGTGCTGCGCAAGGACTTCGTGATCGATCCCTACCAGATCGTCGCCGCGCGCGCGATGGGCGCCGACTGCGTACTGCTGATCGTGGCCGCGCTTACGCCCGCGCAACTGCGCGACTACGAAACGCTGGCGATCGAGCTGGGCATGGACGTGCTCGTCGAAGTGCACGACGCCAAGGAGCTGGAAGTCGCGCTCACGCTCAAGACGCCGCTGCTGGGCATCAACAACCGCAACCTGCGCACGTTCGAGACCAGCTTGCAGACCACGCTGGACCTGCTGCCGCGCATTCCCGCAGGCAAACGCGTCGTGACCGAAAGCGGCATCCTCAAGCCGGAAGACGTGAAGCTGATGCGCGAGCACAAGGTCGACGCGTTCCTGGTGGGCGAAGCTTTCATGCGCGCGAAGGATCCTGGCGCGGAACTGGCGCGTCTGATCGGATGAACCCGCGGCGGCGGGCGGCGTTGCCGTCTTGCCGTGCCGGACGGCGCATGCGTCATGCGGCGCATCGCCAGACGAGGGATCGGCCAATCGGCTGATCCCTCGCTCATTTCTACTTCCAACGGCTATTTCGGCCGAGCCAGGCCCCATGCAGCGCCGCGCCGGTACACCGTGCTGCGGTGCACGCCCAACGCGCGCGCCGCGCGGCTGACGCTGCCGCCGTGCTCGGCCAAGGCGGCCCGAATGGCGGCGTCCGTCATGGCGTGCAGATCGCCGGAGCCGCCGGCCGGCGCGAGCGTCGTTGCTGCGGTGCGCGATGCATCGCCGCCCGGCGTGGCGATGTCCGGCGTATCGACTCCAGACGTAATAGCGCCCGACGTCGCGACGCCCGACGCGTTGGCTTCGATCCTCGCGGCACTCGCTGCACCGCGCAATTCCGCGGGCAGCATGTCCGCATCCACCCTGCCCGCTGGTCCCGCCAGCACATGCAACGTGCGCAGCACCGACGCCAGTTGCCGGTAATTGCCGGGCCAGGAATATGCCGCAAGCACGGCTTCAATGGCGGGCGGCAGCGCGGGACCCGCGCCTTGCGCCGCCCACAGCTCGCGCAGCAATTCCAGGCGGTCCGCCCGCGCGCGCAGGGGCTCGAGCGTGACGGTGTATTCGGCAATCCGGAAGTACAGGTCGGGACGCACCGGTGCGTCCGGGCCTTCGTGCGCCAGCGGCCGATGCGTGGCGCACACCAGGGTGAAGTCCACCGGCACGGGCCGCGCCGCGCCCAATGGCGAGACCTCGCGCGTCTGCAGCACACGCAGCAGGCGGGATTGCAGCAGCAGCGGCATGTCGCCGATCTCGTCCAGGAACAGCACCCCGCCATGCGCCTGTCGCAACAGGCCCTTGCTGCCCTGGCGGCGCGCGCCGGTAAAGGCGCCGTCTTCGTAGCCGAACAATTCCGATTCGATCAGGCTTTCGGGCAAGGCGGCGCAGTTCACCGCCACGAAGGGGCCGGCCGCGCGTTGGCCGCGCGCATGGATCTGACGCGCAAACACTTCCTTGCCCACGCCCGTTTCGCCCTGCAGCAGGATCGACACGCCGGCGTCCGCCAGATGCACGGCGCGCGCCAGCGCGCCCAGCGTCGCGGCATCGAAGCTGGGGGCTGGCGTCCTGGCCGGCGCGCCCGGCGCGCGCGACGCGGGCGCGGCGGGCGGTTGCGGTGCGCGCGAGCGCGGCATGCGCAGCCGCGCGTGATAGACCGCGCCTGTGCGTGTGTGCACCCTGCCCGTCGCGTCCGGGCATCGTTCGATGTCGCCGTCGAATACGTCCGCGTAGCGGTACACGCCCAGCGCGGTCGCCGCCAGCGCCAGCGCCTGCAGCGCGCGCCGGTTGGCGCCGATCAGCAGGTCGCCCTGGAAGGCCAGCAGCGCTTCGCCGGGCTGGCCGAGCCCGGCGGGGTCGGCATGCAGGCGCAGCACCGTGCAGGGTTCATAGGCGCTTTCGAACAACTGGTGTTCGATGCGGTCCACTGCCCCGCGCACCAGTGCCAGCACATCGGGGCGTACGTCGCGGGCCTGGCTGGATAGATCAAGCACGCCGAGCGTGCGGCCTTCGCTGTCGGTGATGGGGACGGCCGCGCAGGTCAGGATGCGGTTGGGTTCGAAATAGTGTTCGGCGCCGTGCACGGCGATAGGCCGGCCTTCGACCAGCGCGGTGCCGATGGCGTTGGTGCCGGCGGCGGCTTCGTCCCACGGCGCGCCCGGCATCAACGCCACGCGCGAGGCGCGATGCGCAAATCCCGTATCGCCGTCCGAGTCCAGCACCAGGCCCTGCGCGTCCGACAGGATGACGAGGTTGCCGCTGCCGCCGGCCTGGCGGCGCAGATAGGCGATGGCGGGTTCGGACATGCGGCGCAGCGCTTCGTTGCGCTGCTGGGCTTCGCGCAGTTCGCCCTGCGTCATGAGATCGGCGCGGCGCACGCCACGCATGTCGAAGCCCAGGTCGGCGCAGCGGCGCCAGGAACGCAGGATAGGTTCGGCAACCATGCCGCCCGGCACCGCGCCCTGCTGGTTAAAGAGCAGGCGCGCCTGCGTCAGCGTCTGCCTACCGGAGTGAGAGGCCATGTATGTCTCCTGGGACCGGCGTTCTGCGACGCCTGTGCTGCGACACCCGTTGCGCGACACCTGTTGCGCGACACCGTCGCGGATTGCGACATGGAACAAGCGAAAAACTACTTTCGCACGCGTGCGGCGGGCTGTCCAGCCGGGATGCCCCGACTGGCATGCGTTTTGCTTGATACCGGACAGGCAGCCCACTGCCACCATCCCAACAATACGGAGACAAGCATGGATATCGCGACCCGCGTTACCCCGGAGACCTACGGCACCCGCCTGGACCTCAGGACGCAGTACGACAATTTCATCGACGGCAAGTGGCAGTCGCCCGCGGATGGCGAATACTTCGACAACGTCACGCCGGTCACGGGCCAGACCCTGAGCCGCAACGCGCGCTCGAAAGAACGCGACATCGAATTGGCGCTGGACGCCGCGCATCGCGCCGCGCCGAAATGGGGTTCGACCCCGGCCGCCGAACGCGCCCGCATGCTGATGAAGATTGCGGACGTGATGGAAGCCAACCTGGAACGCCTGGCCACGGCGGAAACCTGGGACAACGGCAAGCCCATCCGCGAGGCCCGCGCCGCCGACATTCCGCTGGCCATCGACCACTTCCGCTATTTCGCCTCGTGCATCCGCAGCCAGGAAGGCGGGCTGTCCGAGATCGATCACGACACGGTGGCCTACCACTTCAATGAACCGCTGGGCGTGGTCGGCCAGATCATCCCGTGGAACTTCCCCATTCTGATGGCGGCGTGGAAGCTCGCGCCTGCGCTGGCGGCCGGCAATTGCGTGGTGCTGAAACCGGCCGAGCAGACGCCGCTGGGCATTCTGCTGCTGATGGAACTGATCGGCGACATCCTCCCGCCGGGCGTCGTCAACGTGGTAACCGGCTTCGGGCTGGAAGCCGGCAAGCCCTTGGCATCGAGCAAGCGCATTGCCAAGATCGCGTTCACCGGTGAAACCACCACCGGGCGGCTGATCATGCAGTACGCGTCGCAGAACATCATCCCGGTCACGCTGGAACTGGGCGGCAAGTCGCCCAACATCTTCTTCGCGGATGTGGCGGCGCAGGACGACGACTTCCTGGACAAGGCCGTCGAGGGCTTCGTCATGTTCGCGCTGAACCAGGGCGAGGTGTGCACGTGCCCCAGCCGCGCACTGATCCAGGAATCGCTCTACGACAAGTTCATGGAACGCGCCCTGAAACGCGTGGCCGAGATCAAGCAGGGCAACCCGCTGGACGCCGACACCATGCTGGGCGCGCAGGCCTCCACCGAGCAGCTGGAAAAGATCCTGTCCTACCTGGACATCGGCAAGCAGGAAGGCGCCGACGTGCTGGCGGGCGGCTCGCGCGCGCAGATGCAGGGCGGACTGGAAGGCGGCTATTACGTGCAGCCCACCGTGTTCAAGGGCCACAACAAGATGCGCGTGTTCCAGGAAGAAATCTTCGGGCCAGTCGTGGCAGTCACCACGTTCAAGGATGCGGATGATGCGCTGGCGCTGGCCAACGACACGCTGTACGGCCTGGGCGCCGGCGTGTGGTCGCGCGACGCCAACACGTGCTACCGGATGGGCCGCGCGATCAAGGCGGGTCGCGTGTGGACCAACTGCTATCACGCCTATCCCGCGCACGCGGCATTCGGCGGCTACAAGCAATCGGGCATCGGACGCGAGAACCACAAGATGATGCTCAACCATTACCAGCAGACGAAGAACCTGCTGGTGAGCTATTCGCCGAAGAAGCTGGGGTTCTTCTGATCCGGCAGGCTTGATCCCTTCAACCCAAGCCGCTTGCACGGCCAACCAGCGCGCCGGGTCCGCCCGGCGCGCTTGCAGAGGAATCCCGTCATGCCAGAGCACACGCCACGCGTGGTTGCGACCGACGAGGCGCGCCAGCTGATCGACACCTTGCGCACCAAGCACGGGCCGCTGATGTTTCACCAGTCCGGGGGCTGCTGCGACGGCAGCTCGCCCATGTGTTATCCCCAGGGCGAGTTCATGGTGGGCGGCTCGGATGTGCTGTTGGGCGATCTGGAAGGCTGCCCGTTCTGGATCGGTGAAGACCAGTTCGCTTACTGGGAACACACCCAGCTCGTCATCGACGCCGTGCCCGGACGCGGCGGCGCGTTTTCGCTGGACAGTGCGGAAGGCAAGCGGTTTCTGCTGCGGTCGCGGCTGTACTCGGATGACGAGTGGGCGAACGTCGGGCCGGTGACGAAGGGATAGCGCGCCTTAGCCGCGCTTGCCGTGACCGCCGCCTTTGGAGTGGGTGTCGTCTTGAAGGCCGGCGCGTTCGGCCTGTTTCCACTGGAAGGACACCCGCCGGATGCGGGCGGCGCGGAATTGCGTGAACGAACGGCCGCCCGGCATGGGCGCACCGCGATAGGCGCTGCTTGCGTTTTTCATTGCTGATGATGCGTTGACGAGAAATCTTGCGAAGGTTGATTGGGCGGAGCGGCTGACGACGTACAGCCGTTGCCGTGCGGCTGGCCAGGTGCGGCCGGCTAGTTGCGGCCGGCGAGGTGCGGAGGCGGGCCAGGCGCGGCTATCTACACGCCCGCATGCGGAGACCACGCGCTGGCCGGCGCTTTGCGGCGCGTCCACGCCAGTGCGTCTTCCAATCGGTCGTTGCCCCAGAACATTTCCCCCTCCACGAAAAGCGTCGGTGCGCCGAAGATGCCCAGGTCGCGTGCACGGTCGACCTGCTTGCGCAGCGCCTCCTTGGCGCTTTCCGTCTTGGCCCGGGCGATGAGCGCATCGGCATCCAGCGACAGGCCAATGAGCAGATCGCGCACGACGTCTTCGGACTGAATGTCCAGGTCATGCTGGAAATTCGCGCGGAACACCGCGACGCAGAAATCGCGTCCCCAGGGTTCATCCTGGCCCAGCAGCGCGATGCGCGCAGGCAGCACGCTCATGCGCGGAAAGAGGCGCGGGCGGTTGTAGACCACGCCGTACTTCTCGGCCAGGCGGGCGATGTCGCGCATCATGTACGCGCCCTTGCCGGGAAACAGCCGGAACGGCGTGTCGTTCCAGCCCTGCGCCTGGAAGATCGGCCCCAGCAGAAACGGCCGCAAATCCACCTTGACCTCGGCCTCGCGCGCAAGACGGTCGATGCGCTCGATCGCCAGATAGCTGTACGGGCTGGCAAAGTCGAACCACATTTCGATGCGGGGCGTATCGGGCAAGGACGCGGTCATGGCTGAAACTCCGGTTGGCCTGCACAGCGGGGCGTGGCGATGGCGCGCTGCGCCTGACCGCCCTGCGAAAGTAGCGCGACCTGCGCATCCGGCAGGCCGCTGAGGACGACGTCGCGATCGCTGTGCACGGTCAGGGATTCGCCCGCTTGCAGCACGCTGTCATCGAAGCGGCGGTACTCGGAGACCCACACGGCGCCAGCGTGACACTCGATGCGGACGCCCGAAGCGCGCTTGAGCAGCATAGTCGAGCCGCCGCCCAAACGGAATGACATGCCTGCGGTGCAACATAACTGGAACATGGCGCCCCTCCCGGCCGCAGCAGCGGCGATCACGGTGGATGACCACAACCTGGTCCCGGTCACCCAACGTCTGAGTCATATTGGACGCCCGCGGCGTACTATTGCTCAAGCGACTTTTCCGCTCGACACGCATGAGTTTCACGAATGCCATACCCGCTAGCGAAACTACCTCCGCTTGATCTGGTACGCGGCTTTGTCGCCGTCGGCCGCCGCATGAGCATCACGCTTGCCGCGCAGGATCTGCATGTCACGCAGTCCGCCGTCAGCCGCCAGATCCGCGCACTGGAAGCGCATCTGGGGGTGCCGTTGCTGGTGCGCGGGTTTCGCAGCGTAACGTTCACCTCTGAAGGCGCGCAGCTTTTCCGGATGGCCGATGTATGGCTCAGTCAGCTCGGCGACCTGACCGAACAACTGCGCGCCCCCGAGCGGCGCACGCCTGTCACCGTCACCACCACCATCGGCGTGGCCTCGTTGTGGCTGCTGCCCCGGCTGGGCGATTTTCAGGCGGCGCATCCCGACATCGACGTGCGCGTGGCCGCCGACAACCGGCTGATCGACATCGACCGAGAAGCCGTCGACATCGCCATCCGCTACAGCGAGCGCAACACGGTCTCCGATGGCGCCGTGTGGCTCTTTGGCGAGTCGGTAGTGCCCGTGGCCCATCCGTCGCTCGACGCGCGCGAACTGGATGCGCGCGAGTTGCAGCGCCATGTGCTGCTGGAATTCGACGATCCCACGCGGCCCTGGCTGCAATGGTCGGAATGGCTCAACGCGCGCGGCCTGGGGCGTGTGCGCCCGAAAGGCATGCTGCGCTTCAACCAGTACGACCAGATCGTGCATGCCGCGCTGGCCGGCCACGGCATCGCGCTGGGACGGCTGGCGTTGATTGCGCCCATGCTGGCGGACCGGCGGTTGACCCTCGTCGGCAGTCCGGCGGCCAGCGCCACCGAACACGCCTACTGGCTGGTGCGTAACGCGCGGCGCAGCACGCCGGATGCCGACGTCGTCACGCAGTGGCTAGTGGATCAGGCGGCGGCGACGGCGCGGGATCTGACGGGTTGAGCGCACGTCGCCGCGGCGAACGGCGCGGCGCGCGCGCGCAGGGGCGAACGCGGGTGGCACAGCAGCCGCCCATGCCCTGGTTACCAGACCGGCGACCACCAGACCGCTCGGGAGCAGCCCGCCGTGCCCTGTGTAGCCTGCCGGTCAGTCCACCACGACCTGCGCCGGACCGTCAGCCATCTCGCCGATCACGGCGGCCTGGCCGAAGCCCTGTTCGTGGAAGATCTTGAGCACCGCATCCGCGGCTTCCGGTGCGCACGACACCAGCAGGCCACCCGAGGTCTGCGGATCCGTCAGCAAAGCACGCTGGGTGTCCGACACCCCGGCGCCCAGGCGTACCGATTCGCCGTACGACGTCCAGTTGCGGCCGGACGCGCCCGTGATCACGCCGTCGGCGGCAAACGCTTGCACACCCGGCAGCCAGGGCAAAGCATCCAGCCGCACGCGAGCCGTGAGCTTGGCGCCGCGCGCCATCTCCAGCGCATGGCCCAACAGGCCAAAGCCCGTCACGTCGGTGATCGCATGCACCCCATCCAGCGCGGCCAGCGCAGGGCCGGGACGATTCAGCCGCGTCGTCGTGTCGATCATCACGCGATAACCGTCCACGTCCAACAGGTTCTTTTTCAGCGCCGCCGACAGGATGCCCACGCCCAGGCCCTTGCCCAGGATCAGCACGTCGCCGGCGCGCGCATCCGCGTTGCGCTTGATGCGATCCGGATGCACCAGCCCCATCGCGGCCAGGCCATAGATGGGTTCGACAGAATCAATGCTGTGGCCGCCCGCCACCGGGATGCCCGCGTCGGCACAGACCGATTCGCCGCCCTTCAAAATCTGGGCAATCACGTCGTGCGGCAGCACATTGATCGGCATGCCGACGATCGCCAGCGCCATGATCGGCGTGCCGCCCATGGCGTACACATCCGACAGCGCGTTCGTCGCGGCGATCCGGCCAAAGTCGAAGGGATCGTCCACGATGGGCATGAAGAAGTCCGTGGTGGCGATAAGTGCCTGCTCGTCGTTCAGCCGGTACACCGCCGCATCATCCGCGGTTTCCGTGCCCACCATCAGGTTCGGATAGCTGGCGGCGGGGCCAAACCGCGCCAGCAGCGCCGACAGCACCCCTGGCGCAATCTTGCAGCCGCAGCCGCCGCCATGCGATAGGGAAGTCAAGCGCGGCGCGTTGGTGGACGCAACATCCTGGGTCATCTCAGTCTCCGTGAGTCAATCGGAAAAAGGATAGCACCGGCCCCGTGAATGGCCCTATGATCGAACGCAGCCAGGCCCTCGCCATTGAACGCTCGCTTGCAGGAGTCCGCCTTGATCAGCCGCCGCCGCCTTCTGCAAACCGGTTTGACGCTCGCGGCGCTGCCCGCGTGGGCCGGCGCCGCGAACAATGCGGCAAGCAACGCCGCGGTTGGCGTCGGAAAAGGCCCGGCAAATGGCGCCCAGAATGGCAGCCCGAACGGCACTCCCAGTGCCGCCCAGAATGCCGCCCCGACAGCCGACGCATTGAAAGCCGCCACCGGCCCCAACTGGGCGCCATGGACCGGCCCGGCCTTGCCGCTCGTCCTGCCCGACCTCGGCGGGCGCGAGCAAAAGCTTTCCGCGTGGCGCGGCAGCGTTGTCATCGTCAGCTTCTGGGCCACGTGGTGCGAGCCGTGCCGCGACGAACTCCCCATCCTGTCCACCATGGCCAAGCGCCATCGCGAAGAAGGCCTGCGCCTTGTCGCCGTCAACGTCGGCGAAGCGCCCGCCAAGATCTCCGCCTTCCTGAAAAAGACCCCCATCAACGGCACGGTCCTGCACGACCGCAACAGCGCCGCATCGAAGAAGTGGGAAGCCGCCGCGCTGCCCGCCAACTACCTCGTCGACCGCGCCGGCACGATCCGGTTCTGGCATCTAGGTGAACTGAACTGGAAGTCGCACGAGATAGGCGGCGTGGTGACGCGCATGCTGCGCAGTTGATGGAGAGCCACCCGTTCGCGCCGATGTTCAGACACCCGGGCGCAGCTACGCACTGCGACGGACATCTCGTAAGGGTGCCAGACACCTGCATCGGGGTATATCGGCACTTGGTCCGCCGTCCACCCCAACGACCGCCCGATCAGCCCCTGAAAGAGCCCGTGGTGGCGCGGGGTTCGCGTTGCGGGCCGTTTAGATGGTGCCCGGCGGAATCCGAAGGGAGCCGAAGGCGGACGAGGATGAGCACGGGGAAGTCCGGAGCGAAGGCTCCGGACCGCCATCGGAGGCCCGCAACGCGAACCCCGCGACGCCGCGGGCAGCAGAAGAACACAAACCGACAGCCCGGTGTCAGACACCCGGACACGACCCAGTATCAGCCCCGGTGTCAGACACCCGGACACGACGCAGTGTCACGACGACTATCTCGCACGGGAATCAGACACCTGCGTGGGGAGCGGCAGAAGAACCCAAATGGCGGAAGGCAGCAGGAGTCGAACCTACCTGGGAACGTCTGACGCCCCCAACCGGGTTTGAAGCCCGGCCGTGCCGCCGGGCACGAATGCCTTCCGTGGCGGACCGCCTATGATACCGGCTCGGCGGGCGGCTGCATCGCCGCGTACGCGCTTTCGCCGCGCAGCACATGCGTATCCCGCACCCGCCGCGTGTAGCCCACGCGATCGAAGAACTCCAGGATCTGGATCGCCCGCTTGCGACCCAGGCCCGTCGCGTCCCGGAACACCGCGGCGTTCAAGCCTTGCGGCTGCGCGGCCAGGTCAGCTGCCAGCGCCGCCAGTTTGCGCACCTGATCGCGGTGATAGAACAGATCCTTCACTACCTGCGCCACCTCGCCACGCCGCAGCAGCTTGCGCAGCAATTGGCGCACGGCGTCCTCGGGCTGCGCCTGCAGCTTCGCCAGGTCGCGCACCCACGGCGGATCGAACGCGCCCGCGTCCAGCAGTGGCAACAGACGCGCTGCCAGCGCGGATTCGGCCGCTCCCAGCGTCGCAGTGTGCGTAGGCAGATGCAGCCAGGGACCATTGCGCGCGATATGGCCGTCGCGTTGCAGTTCGTCGAGCAGCGATGTCCAGAGCGTGTCGGGCATCGCAGGAAACGCCATGCGCCGCAGCCGCGCGCTGTCCGGCCCCGGTTCGTCGGGCGCGCTTTGGTGGAACGACGCCAGCGCCTGCTCGGTCCGATCGCGCAGCGCCTTCCAATGCGCGTCCAGGATCAGCGTGCGCGCGCCCTGCGCATTGCGCGGCTCGATCCACACCGCACCCTCGGGCGCCGCGATGTCGCTGACCGGCAGGCCCGTCAGACGCTGCAATGCCGCTTCGTCCAGGCCCTGCGGCGCATGCGCCAGCACCGGTTGCAGACCGCCGCCATCCAGCATGCCGGTCAGCGCCTGCAGGCCCGCCAGCCGCGACGCCGACCGGCGCTTGCGGTCCGGCGCATTGGGATCCAGCACCCGGCCGCCGCCCACCGTGCGCGTCGCCTGTGCGTTGCGCACGATGTAGCGGTCGCCCGGCATCGCGCAGACGGGTTCGTCGAACACCAGTTGCACCCATCCCGACTGACCCGGCGACAGCGACTCGGTGCTGATCGGCACCACGTGCGCCACATGGCGCGCCGCGCCGATGTGCACGTGCAGCGGCGCCCACGCCCGCACCGGCGCATCCGCGGACGGCAGCAGCGTCAGCGTCACATCCACGTGCTTCGAGGGCAGAAAGCAGCGCGCATCCGCGATCCAGTCGCCGCGCGAGATGGCGTTCTTGTCGATGCCCGCCAGGTTCAAGGCACACCGCTGGCCGGCCGAGCCCGTCTCGCTGGGCTGGTTCTGCGCGTGGATGCCGCGCACGCGAACGCGTGTATTGGCCGGCATCAGGCGCAGATCGGTCGCGTCGTCGTCCGCGCGGACCTGGCCGGCGTGCGCCGTGCCGGTGACGACCGTGCCGTGCCCGGACAAGGTGAACACGCGATCCACCGCCAGCCGGAAGAGGCCCGTGGCCTCGGGCCGCGACAGGGCCTGCGCCTGCGCGTGCAAATAGTCTTTCAGCGCCGCCACGCCGGGATCGCCGGCTTGCCCCGCCTCTGCAGGTGCTTCGGCGTGGGAAGTTTGGCTCGCCTGCGCCATCTGCGTCGCACTCGTGCCGAACACCGGCGCGCCTTGCAGGAACGTCCCTTCCGTCAACGCCGCGATCTCGCCGCGCACGGCTTCCAGTTGTGCCGCATCCGCGCGATCCGTCTTGGTCAGCGCCACCGCGCCGCGCGCCACGCCCAGCATCGACAGAATCGCTAAATGCTCGCGCGTCTGCGGCATGACGCCGTCGTCCGCCGCCACCACCAGCAAGCCGAAATCGATCCCGCTGGCGCCGGCCGCCATCGTATGCACGAGCTTCTCGTGCCCCGGCACGTCGATGAAGCCCATCACGTCGCCATTGGCGAGCGGCGTGTAGGCGTAGCCCAGTTCGATGGAAATGCCGCGCGCCTTTTCTTCCTTCAGCCGGTCCGTGTCCACGCCCGTCAGCGCGCGCACGAGCGTCGTCTTGCCGTGGTCGATATGCCCTGCGGTGCCGACGATCATGCCAGCGGCTCCGCCAGCTGCGCCGCAAAAGCGGCTTCGTCGCGGTCTTCCAGGCAGCGCAGGTCCAGCCACAACGCGTCATCCGCGATGCGGCCGATGACGGGCACCGGCAGCTTGCGCAACAGCGTCTCCAGCCGGTCCAGATGCCGCCCGGGGCGGCCGGTTCCCGCATGGCGCACGGCCAGTCCGTAACTGGGAAGCTGGTCGATGGGCAGCGCACCGCTGCCGATCTGACTGAACATCGGCACCGCCTCGACCGCATAGCCCGGGCCTGCGGCATGCGCCAGCACGCCGCGCAGCCGTTCGGCCTGCGGCTGAATATCGCGCAGCGGGCGGGTCAACAGGCGCAGCGTCGTCAGCCGCTGCGCCAGGAACTCCGGTGCGCGATACAGCTGCAGCACGGGTTCCAGCGCCGCCAGCGTCAGCTTGCTGACGCGCAGCGCGCGCTTGAGCGGATTCTTCTTGATCTTGCGGATCAGGTCGGCGCGGCCCACCAACAGGCCGGCCTGCGGTCCGCCCAGCAGCTTGTCGCCGCTGAACGTGACCAGATCGGCGCCCGCAGCGATGGTCTCGCGCACGGTGTCTTCTTTCGGCAGCCCGAATTGCGTCAGGTCCACCAGCGTGCCGCTGCCCAGATCCACCGTGGCCGGCAGACCGCGCGCATGGGCCAGCGCCGCCACCTCGGCCACGCTCACGCTTTTGGTGAAGCCGGTCACCGCGTAGTTGCTGCAATGCACCTTCATCAGCATCGCGGTGCGCGGGCCGATGGCGTTTTCATAGTCGGCTGCGTGCGTGCGGTTGGTGGTGCCGACTTCGACAAGCTTGGCGCCCGCCCGCTTCATGATGTCGGGGATGCGGAACGCGCCGCCGATCTCGACCAGTTCGCCGCGCGACACCACGACTTCGCGGCGATCCGCCAGGGCGTTGAGCATCAGCAGCACGGCCGCGGCATTGTTGTTGACCACCGTGGCGGCCTCGGCGCCCGTCAGCTCGCACAGCAGATCGTCGATGAGGTCGTCGCGATCGCCGCGGCCGCCGGTGTCCAGGTCGAACTCCAGGTTGGCGGGCGTGGTCAGCGCGCGCAGCACCGAGGCCACCGCTTCGTCGGGCAGCAGCGCGCGGCCCAGGTTGGTGTGCAGCACGGTGCCGGTCAGGTTGTAGACCGCGCGCAGACGGGGCCGCGCGGCCTCGTCCAGCGCGGCTGATGTGCGCGCCGCCACCGCGGCCGCGTCCAGCTCGTGACGCGGCACGCCGCCGTCCAGCGCGCGCTTGCGCAGCGCGTCCAGGTCACGGCGCAGGGCCGCCACTACCTGCGTGCGGCCGTGGGTTGCCAGCGCCGGCTGCAACGCGTCGGCATTCAGCAGGCGGTCCAGCGAAGGAATGTCGGACGCGGCGGCAAGGCCGGCGCCGGACAGTTGATCTGCCATGCGAGACTCCGTCATTGAGCGGCGCTAGTCCTCGGCGCCATGCCACAGCAGCGGATTGCCGCTGGACCGCGAATAACCGGCCTCGCCGACCAGCACGTCGAGCATCAGGCTGGCCAGGTCATCGGCCACCGGCTCCACGTACAGATCCTTGTCCTGGTAGAAGATCTTGCGGTACGTGTGGCAGTTGTCACAGGTTTCGGCCTTGATGGCGGGCGTGCGGCCCTCGATGGACTGGTACGCGACCTTTTCCACGTCCTCGCAGTGCGAGCATTTGACCCGCACCATGTGCCACTGCGTCGCGCACAGGCTGCAGCACAGGTACCGATAGCCTTCGTACTGGCCGCCGACCCGCACGATGCTGGCGACCGGCAGGCTGCCGCACACCGGACACACGCCGAACGGGCTGGCGACGGGGAGTTGCTTGGGATCGAAGCGGTTGGCCAGGTCCGTCCAGTAGACCTGCAGCGCCGCCATGACAAAGGGCGCGGCCGCGCTGTCCACGCCTTCGTCCTGCTCGGACAGCACGGCCTGCGCCAGGTCTTCAAGCGATTCGGGATCGTCGGCCAGCGCACGCCGCAGCGCGGCGCAGACGTCGAGGGCTTCGGCGGGCACGCCAGGGGCGCGCGACACGTCGTCCAGCAACTGGCCCAGGATGCGGCGCCACAGCGCATCGCGCGGCCAGCCGATGGCCTGCAGCGGCGGCATGCCATGCGCCTGCGCGAGTGAGATCCGGTCTTCAGTGGCGGGCGGCGCGGCGCAGTCCTGCAGCGCGCGGTGCTGGGCGTCGACCAGATGCGCCATGAGCTGCAGGTAGTCGCCGACCGGATTGCCGTCGGCAAGCTGCCGCAGGCGCGCCGCCCGCGCCGCAAAAACGGATGTCCGTTCCGGCAGGGTGATGCGGGGAATGGCGTTATGGTCTAGCGCTTCGATCTCGCCGCGTGGAAGAATTCGCTGCAATTCTCGTCTCCAGAAAAACAAATACGGCTGCCAGCCTGCAAAGAGGATAGCAGCCGTCGATCACGACATGCCGGGGATTACTTTTTCACCTGCTCCCGGAACCAGGCGCGATGGTGCTTCCACGCCCAGCCGGCGGTGACATAGCCGCGCAGCATTGCCGTGAGCGACCCCTTCACCCAGATCGCCGCGTAAATATGCACAATGATCGCGCAAATCAGCACCAGCGCACAAACCGCGTGCAGGACCGACGCCGCGCGGATCACTTCGATCGGGAAGTAGAACGCGAAATACTCGCGCCAGATCACGATGCCGCTGACCATCAGCCCCAGCATGCACAGGATCAGCACGTAGAACAGCAGCTTCTGGCCGGCGTTGTACTTGCCGACCTCGGGCAGCTTTTCTTCGCGGTTCTCGACCACGTCGTCGAGCTGCCTGAGCCACTGGCGATCCGCGCGCGTCAGCAGGTTGTGGCGCCACATGTGCCCGGCAAACACGGCAAAGCAGACGAACATCACCACCCCGATGAACGGATGCAGGATGCGCGTCCAGGGTCCGCCCCCGAACAGGTTGGACAGCCAATACATGGATGGATGAAACAGCGCCAGTCCGGACAACGCGAGCAGGATGAACGTGAGCGCGATGATCCAGTGGTTGGTGCGCTCGCCCGGCGTGTAGCGCTTGATGCGGCGGTAGTGGTGTTCTTCACTCATGGCGCACCTCCTCTTCGGCCCTGCGTTCGTCTTCCTCGGTCACTTCGTTGCGGCCCACGCGCGCATAGTGGAAAAAGCCCGCCAGCGCGGTGAGCGCCATCGTGGCCAGGCCCAGCGGCTTGGCCAGGCCCTTCCACAACGACACCATCGGACTGATCTTCGGATCGGCAGGCAGCCCGTGGTACAGCCCCGGCTGGTCGGCGTGATGCAGCACGTACATGACGTGCGTGCCGCCCACGCCGGGCGGGTCATACACGCCGGCCTGCGCGAAGCCGCGCGCTTTCAGGTCCTCGACGCGCTCGGCGGCATGCTGGTGCATGTCGTCCTTGGTGCCGAAGACGATGGCGCCGGTGGGACAGGCCTTGACGCACGCGGGCTCCATGCCGACCGCGACGCGATCGGAACACAGTGTGCACTTGTAGGCCTTGTTGTCCTTCTTGGAAATGCGCGGGATGTTGAACGGACAGCCGGTGATGCAGTAGCCGCATCCGATGCAGTTTTCTTCGTGGAAGTCCACGATGCCGTTGTTGTACTGGATGATGGCGCCCGGCGACGGACAGGCCTTCAGGCAGCCCGGATCCTCGCAGTGCATGCAGCCGTCCTTGCGGATCAGCCATTCCAGATCGCCGGCGGGATTCTCGAATTCCGAGAAGCGCATGACGGTCCAGGAGTGCTCGGTGAGGTCGGCCGGGTTGTCGTAGACGCCCACGTTGACGCCGATCTCGTCGCGCAGGTCGTTCCACTCCATGCAGGCGCTCTGGCAGGCCTTGCAGCCGATGCACTTGGAGACGTCGATCAGCTTGGCCACCGAGCCCGTGACGGGTTCACGGATGCCCGGCGGCGGCGTGGTGGTGGCGGAGCGCCGCTTGATGTCCAGGGATTGCATTGACATGTCGGTTCTCCTATACCTTTTCGACCTTCACCAGGAACGACTTGAATTCCGGTGTCTGGGAATTGCCGTCGCCCACGAATGGCGTCAGGGTGTTGGTGAGGAAGCCCGGCTTGGCGATGCCCACGAAACCCCAGTGGATGGGAATGCCGACCTGGTGCACCGTCTTGCCTTCAATGGTGAGCGGACGGATGCGCTTGGTGACGAGCGCCACGGCCTTGATGTAGCCGCGGTTGGACGACACCTTGACGCGGGAGCCGTTGGGAATGCCCAGCTCCTTGGCCAGCGCCTCGCCGATCTCCACGAACTGCTCGGGCTGGAGAATCGCGTTGATGCGGACGTTCTTGGTCCAGTAGTGGAAGTGCTCCGTCAGGCGATAGGTGGTGGCGACATACGGGAAGTTCTCCACCGTGCCCATCGCCGCGAGGTCATCCTTGAAGATGCGCGCGGCCGGGTTGTTGGTGACGCCCTTGGCCTTGGGATGCAGCGGGTTGTAGCCCAGCGGGTTTTCGAAGGGTTCGTAGTGTTCCGGGAACGGCCCTTCGGCCAGGCCCGCCCGCGCAAAGAAGCGCGCCACGCCTTCCGGGTTCATGATGAACGGCCCCATGCCGCCCGCGGGGTTCTCGTCGCCCTTGAAGTCGGGGATGTCGGCGCCCACCCACGCCCTGCCGTTCCATGACACCACGCTGCGCCGCGGATCGAACGGCTTGCCTTCCAGGTCGCACGACGCGCGGTTGTAGAGGATGCGGCGGTTGGCAGGCCACGCCCAGGCCCAGTTCAGGGTCTGGCCGATGCCGGTGGGGTCGCTGTTGTCGCGGCGCGCCATCAGGTTGCCGCTGGGACTCCAGGCGCCCGCAAAGATCCAGCAGCCGCTGGCGGTGGAGCCGTCGTCGCGCAGTTCGGCAAAGCCGGCAAGCTGCTCGCCGGCGCGGCGCATGATTTTCGTCGGATCCTTGGGATCGGCCAGATCCACCAGCGCGCGGCCCGTGTATTCCTTGGCCAGTTCCTCGGCCGTGGGATTCTGCGGGTTGGAATAGGGCCACGACAGGTTGACGATGGGGTCGGGGTACTTGCCGCCGTCCTGTTCGTACATCTTGCGCAGGCGCGTGTAGATGAGCGCCATGATCTCGATGTCGCTCTTGGCTTCGCCCGGGGGCTCGGCGCCCTTCCAGTGCCATTGCAGCCAGCGGCCGGAGTTGACCAGCGCGCCGTCTTCCTCGGCAAAACAGGTGGTGGGCAGGCGGAAGACCTCGGTCTGGATCTTGGACGGATCCACATCGTTGGCCTCGCCGGCGTTACGCCAGAACTCGGACGTTTCCGTGACCAGCGGATCCATGATGACCAGGAACTTGAGCTTGGCGAAGCCCTCGTTCAGCTTGGCCTTGTTGGGCGCCGCGGCCAGCGGGTTGAAGCCCTGCGCGATGTAGCCGTTCATCTTGCCCTGGACCATCAGCTCGTAGACCTGCAGCATGTCGTAGAGCTTGTCCAGCTTGGGCAGGTAGTCGAACGCCCAGTTGTTGTCGGCCGTGGCCGCACCGCCCCACCAGGCCTTCATGAGACTGACGTGGAACTTGTGATAGTTCTGCCAGTAGCTGAGCTGGTTGGGCCGCAGCGGCTTGAGCGTGCGCGTGTCGATGTACTTGGCGTAGTCCTGCTCGGGCTCGTTGGGCAGCGTCATGTAGCCCGGCAGCAGGTTCGACATCAGGCCCAGGTCGGTCAGGCCCTGGATGTTCGAGTGCCCGCGCAGCGCGTTCATGCCGCCGCCAGCGATGCCGATGTTGCCCAGCAGCAGCTGCACCATCGCGCCCGTGCGGATGATCTGCGAACCGATGGAGTGCTGCGTCCAGCCCAGCGCGTACAGGATGGTGGCGGCGCGGTTGGTGGTGGCCGTGGACGCGAGCATGTCGCACACCGTCAGGAACTTGTCCTTGGGCGTGCCGCAGACGCGCTCGACCATTTCAGGCGTGTAGCGCGAGTAGTGCTTCTTGAGCAGCTGATACACCGAACGCGGATGCTGCAGCGTGGGATCGGTCTTGACGTAGCCGTCCTCGCCACGCTCGTAGTCCCAGCTTTGTTTGTCGTAGGTGCGCTTTTCGGCGTTGTAGCCCGAGTACAAGCCCGCGTCGAACGCAAAGTCCTCGCGCACGATGAACGAGAAGTCGGTGTAGTTGCGCACGTACTCGTGCTGGATCTTGTCGTGATCCAACAGGTACTTGATGACGCCACCCAGGAAGATGATGTCGGTGCCGGTGCGTATGGGCGCGTAGAAGTCCGCCACGGACGCCGAACGCGTAAAGCGCGGATCCACGACGATCAACTTGGCCTTGTTGTGGGCCTTGGCTTCAGTGACCCACTTGAACCCGCACGGGTGGGCCTCGGCGGCATTGCCGCCCATGATCAAAACTATGTCCGCATTCTTGATGTCGACCCAATGGTTCGTCATCGCTCCACGGCCAAACGTCGGGGCAAGACCTGCCACCGTCGGGCCATGTCAGACACGGGCTTGATTGTCGAACGCCAGCATCCCCATGCTGCGCACTGTCTTGTGCGTGATGTAACCGACCTCGTTGCTGCTTGCCGAGGCGGCCAGCATGCCGGTGGTCAGCCACCGGTTGACCGTCTTGCCGTCCGCGGTCTTCTCGACGAAGTTCGCGTCGCGGTCTTCCTTCATGAGCTTGGTGATGCGCGTCAGGGCTTCGTCCCACGACATCCGGACCCACTTGTCCGAACCGGGCGCCCGGTATTCCGGGAATTTAAGACGGTTGGGGCTGTGGATGAAGTCGATCAGGGCCGCGCCCTTCGGACAGAGGGTGCCGCGGTTGACGGGGTGGTCGGGGTCGCCTTCGATGTGCATGATGCTGGCGCGGGCGTTCTTCGAGCCATCGCCCAAGCCGTACATCAGCAAACCGCAGGCGACCGAACAGTAGGGACAGGTGTTGCGCGTTTCGGTCATGCGCGCAAGTTTGAACTGGCGCACCTCGGCCATGGCCGTGCCGGGGGCAGCCCCCAACAAGGCCAGGCTGGAGCCCGCCAGCGTCGCACCGGTCACCTTGAAGAACTGGCGGCGATTCATGTTGACCATGAAGCACTCCTCTCCTGGTGAATGAAGGAAGCGGAAATTTCCAGGACGAAAAAGCCCTACGACTTCCAGGGAAATGTGAAGAAGTATAGGCCTTCGATACGGGGTCCGTCATGCCTGGCGATGCCGGAGACGCCGGCGCTGGTCCGAATTTGACGGCAAAATGCGCTTTTTTCGCAGATTTTGCGGCAGTGCAGCGCTGCTACGATGGCCGGCGGCATCGGTGGTCCGGCAGCATGTTTGCGCCGGTCGCCGCCTGCCCTTTTTCCCGCATGTCCTTGGAGCGCCGATGCGCCGCCTTGCCCCCTTGGCCCGAGTTCTCGCCCTGACACTGGCTTTCTCGCCCTTCGTTCTGATGCCGCAGGCGCCCGCCCACGCGGCGCCCGCCGCGCTGTCGCCCGCCGCCGCCGCCACCGAGGCGGCCCAGCAGGCGGCGACAGAAGGCTATCTGTATTTCTATCCGCTGGTGGCGATGGACCTGACCCGCCGGCAGTTCACGCATCCATCGCGGGGCGCCGATGGGGCGCCGGCCAACACGTTCCATCACGGGCGCACCCTGCCCCGCGCGGGCGCGGCCACGCCGTGGGCGAACGTCGACATGCTGCGCAGCAGCGCGTGGCTGGATCTGACGGACGGACCTGTCGTGCTGTCCGTGCCCGACACGGCGGGACGGCTCTACACGCTGACGCTGCTGGATATGTGGACCGACGTCTTCGCGACGCTGGGCAAGCGCACCACGGGCACCGCAAAGGGCAACACCGTGATCGTGCCCCCGGGCTGGAGCGGCACGCTGCCCTCCCGCATGGCGCGCATCGACGCCCCCACCGTGCACGTCTGGGCGAAGGCGATGATCGAAACGCACGGCCCCGCCGACCAGGCGGCGGTAAACACATTGCAGGACGGCTTCGTCCTGACGCCCCTGGCGCAATGGAACCTGCCTGCGCAAGCGCCGCGCACCAAGCCCGACCCGTCCCTCGACCTGAAAATCCCGGTGAGCGAACAGGTGGACTCGATGCCCACCGACGCGTTCTTCACCTACGCCGCCGAACTGCTGCGCAAGCACCCGCCGCATGCGACGGATCAGCCCGTGCTGGCGCTGCTGCGCCGCGTCGGGCTGGCGCCGGGCCGGCCGTTCGACTTCGACAAGCTCGATCATTCCGCCAAGCAGGGCATGCGCCGCGGCGTGCGCGCCGCGCGTGACCGCATGGCGGCGGCCGCCGGCCATTCGCTGCGCGCCACAGACGGCTGGCTGCAGGAAACAGGCAACATCGGCGTGTATGGCAACGACTGGCTACGCCGCGCGCTGGCCGCGCAGGCGCAGCCGGGCAGCGGATTGCCCGAGGACCTGACGGTGCTGGTGCTGGCCACGGATAGCGACGGCGCGCTGCTGGACGGCGCGCACCGGTATGCGCTGCATCTCGAGACCGGCCAGTTGCCCGACGCGGGCGCGTTCTGGTCGCTGACGGCGTATGACAGCCAGGGCATGCCCGTGCCCAACCCGGTCAACCGCCATGCGCTCGGCAGCCGCGATCCGCTGCGCTACAACGCGGACGGCTCGCTGGATCTTGTCTTCAGCCACTCGGCGCCGCCGCCGGAAGATCAATCGAACTGGCTGCCGATTCCGGCGGCCGGGCCGGTGGGAATGCTGCTGCGGGTTTATCTGCCGGGACCGGCGGTGCGGGATGGCTTGTGGACGCCGCCTGCGGTGCGGCGGGATGTGCCGGAGGCGGCTGATGGGGGAAATGGCGAACCCGCGGCAGGCGAACCTGCGGCAGGCGAACCTGCGTCGGAAGACGCCGCGAAGACCGATGCCCCGGCAACGTCCGAAGCGCCGGTCTCAAACAAGACCGCATCGCCGTCTGGCGCGGCAAAGCCGCAGGCAAACGCCCCCGCCACGCCGCCCGCCAAGAAACCCTGACCACACCAAAAATACGGCGCGATGTCAGCCGCCAGCCGCTACCATTGGCGTTTTATTCATGAATGAGCCGCCCGCCATGGACGACGCCTTTAGCCACCAATTGTCGATGACCATCCTGATGACGCCTGACATGGCGAATTTCTCAGGAAACGTACACGGCGGAACCATCCTCAAGTATCTGGACCAGGTAGCCTACGCCTGTGCCAGCCGGTACGCCGGCCAATATGTCGTGACGCTGTCCGTGGATCAGGTGGTGTTCCGCGAACCGATCCACGTCGGCGAGCTGGTGACGTTCCTGGCGGCCGTGAACTACACGGGCCGCACGTCGATGGAAATCGGCATCAAGGTCGTGACCGAGGACATCCGCAAGAAGCTGGTGCGTCACACCAACAGCTGTTATTTCACGATGGTGGCGGTGGACGACAAGGGCGCCCCGACCGCGGTGCCGCCGCTGGAACCCCGCACGCACGAGGAAAAGCAGCGCTTCAAGGCCGCCGGCCTGCGCCGCGAACTGCGCCAGGAAATGGAACGCCGCCACGGCGAGATCAAGCGCGAAACCACGCACGACACGCCGGGCGGCTGAACATCGCGTTGGGGCGGCAGCGCCCTGTTCACCCCCGCCCGCTGGATATCCAGCCGCGGGGGTTTTGTATTTGCGAGCCTGCAGATGGTGTTCTGCATGCGCTTTGGCGAACCTGCGCGTTTCGCTGAGCCGGATGAATCAGCGAACGCACTCCGCATTACGTCTCGCATGACCCGGACGGCGCGGCCGTGATACCGCGCTGATCTCTTGCGCGATTCCAAGTCTTGATCGATTTCCCATGACAATAAGACTTATCTGATTTTCAAGGTTCGATGCGTGTGCCGTAATGGCGCCGCAGACTGTGCATTCACCGGTGGTGGAAAGGTCTGTCGTTGCGGGAGCACGCCATTCCTATCCAATCAGATATCCGGTTCACGTTTGCCATCGGCGACGAATCCTTCGACGTCGTCGAATTCACGTTGCAGGAAGGTCTGTCCGAGACATTCCTGCTGGACGTGGAACTGGCCAGCGCCAATGCAGCCGTCAACTTCGGCAATGTTCTGGACCGCACCGCGCTGCTCACGATCTGGCGCGGCGACCTGCCCGTGCGCTACGTGCACGGCGCCGTCTCGTCTTTCGTCCAACGCGACACAGGCTTTCGCCGCTCGCGCTACTCCGCAACCGTCGAGCCACGCCTGGCAAGGCTCAAACTCAGTTCCGATTGGCGCATCTTCCAAAGCCTGACCGTCCCGCAGATAACTGAGGCCGTGCTAAAAGCGCACGGCCTCACCCTGGACTACGAGCAGCGCAATACGACCGCGCATCAACCGCGCGAATACTGCGTGCAGGCCGGCGACACCGACTACCACTTCGTCGAACGCATCATGCGCGAGGAAGGATTCTTCTATTCCTTTCGCCATAGCGCGCAGGGCCATCAACTGGTCCACAGCGATCGCCTGTTCATTCACGGCCGCGTGGGTGACGAGCCGGTGCAGTACAACCCCACGCCCGGCGGCGACCAGCCGCAGCCCGCGCTGCGCCGCTTTGCCTATACCGAGAGCGTGCGCACCGCGCGCCAGACGCAGCGCGACTACACCTTCCACCACCCGCGCTACAGCCACGAGCACACCCGCGACGGACAGGATCTGAGCCATCAAGGCCGCCGTTACGAACGCTACGACTATCCCGCCCGCGCAAAATTCGACGAAGCCGGCAGGCCATTCGCCGAGAACCGCCTGCGCGGCCATCGGCGGGATGCGCGCATTGCCCTGGTCGAGGGTGACGATCCTCGCCTGCAACCCGGCATCTCATTCACCCTCGCCGGTCATCCCCGCGAAGACATGAACCGCGGATGGCGCCCGGTCCGCATCGTTCATCGCGGCACGCAGCACGCGAGCCAAGCTGAGGAGAGCGCCGACGCACAGTCGGGTACGCATTACCACTACGAGGCCGAGCTGGTTCCCGACGACACCGAATGGCGCGCTGAACCGCTGCCCAGGCCCCGCATCGAAGGACCGCAGAACGCCGTGGTGGTCGGTCCGCCCAACGAAGAGATCTATACGGACGCGTATGGACGGGTAAAGGTTCAGTTTCCCTGGGACCGCCAAGGCCGGCAGGACGAATACAGCTCCTGCTGGATCCGCGTCTCGCAGAACATCGCCGGCGCGACCTGGGGCCACATGGCCATTCCGCGCGTGGGCCAGGAGGTGATCGTTTCCTACTTCGACGGAGACCCTGACCAGCCCGTGATCACCGGCCGGTTCTACAACCGCCTGCAACTGCCTCCTTACGAGCTACCGCGCCACAAGACGCGGATGACCATCAAGAGCAAAACGCACAAAGGCGAGGGCTTCAACGAGCTGCGCTTCGAGGACGAAATGGACCAGGAAGAGATCTACGTCCATGCGCAGAAAGACCAGAACATCAAAGTCAATCACGACGAGACACGATCGGTGGGTCGCGACCAAACCAACGCGATCGGTCGTGACCGCCGCACCAGCATCGGCCAGGACGACACGTACGGCGCGGGCCGCGACCTCAAAGCACATATTCGCCAGGACCTGTTCAGCACCGTGGACCGCAACGAGATCCGCAAGGTCGGCAATTCGCAGCGCGAAGAGATCGCTTCCAGCCGCCGGGTCACGATCGGCGAGAACGACGCGCTGGTGATAGAGGGCGTCCAATCTATCGAGGCCAAAACGTCCCAGCGCACGTTGACGCGCGATTACGTCTTGCAGGGCACGGACCGCATCCTGATTCGCGGACCGGCCGGCACGGTCATTCTCGATAGCAGCGGCATCAGCCTGAACTCCCCCAACATCCTGCTCAAAGGGAAGGTGCGGGTGCAGTCGCCAGGCTCCAATCAGGTCAAGGCGCTGGAGACTGCCATCCGCGAGGGCTCCCCTTTGATTGAAGAGTGTCCGTCGGACACGGGAGATTGAGGATGAACCTGCACCATTGGCTTGCGGACCGGGGCATCGATGCGTCGTCGCGCGGCGCCCGCGTCCTCTTTCTTGCGGAGATGTCGGCGCATCCTGAGCTGCGCGCCCGGCTGGAGTTTCACGATCAACCCTACCGGCTGTTGTGGAAGCTGGAAGCGCAAAGCGCGCTGGAGCAACATGCGCCGTGCCTGTTTCAGGCTCATGCCGAGTCAGCCTTTGGCCACTGGCTGGGCAGCACGATCAGCACATTTTCGCTGACCGTCCTGCTCGCTCGCGATGACATCGATGCCATCGCATCACGCCTGCGCCGATTCACCAAATTCCAGGAGCGCGACAGCCGCTACTACCTGCGCTTGGGTGATCCCGCGGCGCTACGTCTCTACATCGACTCCATCGCCCACGCGCCCGAAGTCCTGACGAGGCTGTTTGGCCACAAGGGCGTCGAGGCTTTCCATCTTCACGCGCCGAGCATTGCCTTATCGCGGCAAGTCGCGCCGATCTTCGAGCAAGGCTGGGACCATCCGGGCCGCGACGGATATCTCCTCTGGACAGACGCGCCTCCTGAATCGGGGCAGACGTAATGGCCCTGCTCACCCTCAATAGAAAACAACTTGAGCTGGCGGCAACTCGCGAAACCGACCGCCAATTGATTCAGTACATCCGCGGCGCCCTGGCAGCGGTACTGCCTCGATTGCCTGCGTCGCAGGCACTGGTCGAACCCTATGTTCAAGCCGCGGGGCGGCAGGCCATCGAGAGCGGTTTTGGCGAAGGCGGCTATTACAGCTTTCATATTCTTACCGGCTTGCTGCTCGGCACCTTGTGGGATCAGGATCCGTTTTTCCTGGGAAAAATCGACAAGTATCTGGACGCGCCGGGCATGGAGCCAGGCGCCCGCATTGCGTTGGCCATGGACGCCGTGCTCGATACGCGCCGAGCGCTGGAGGCCGTGTTGCCCGAGCTGATCGACGTAGCCGTGCAATCGCTGAGCATCCCCCCCGACCGGTTCACGCCCGAGCACATCTGGCTTGCCTTCGAGCGGATGGCGCACCTCCGCGGTTGTCAGCCCTACCAGATTCTGCCGCTGTTCGAACGTTTCGAAGCCGGCTTTCGCCTTGGTAATGGACTGCCCCCCATCAGCCGGGAAATGCTCCCAGGACATATCCAGGTCGCGTACGAGGCACAGGGCATACCGCTGCCCAAGCCCAGTGCCGCCATCCGGGACCTCGACCGGCTCCAACTGCAGAACTTCCATGGAAGCCTTCTGCTCGCGCTGATCTACGGTCAGTCGTTCTCCAACAACCTGTTCCTCGCCCGGCTCGTGCAGACGCTCGATGCCGCCAGCCAGCCACAGGACTATCAGCACAAGTTGAAAGGATTTTTTCTCTCGCACCGTGAAGCCCTGATGGAGAAGGTCATTGAGTAACGATGCCGTAGCGGCAAGCTACAACAAGCTGGCGCAGGATGCGGCAGACGGAACCTTGCCTGCCCCCCAGAAGATCTGCACCGAATGCCCCATGCCGGGGCCGATCTTTTCCTTGAACCCAGATGGCGGTCCGCGCAATGCAGACCTGTACCTGGGCATTCCTTCGGAGGGAACCGCCGCAACGTACCGGTGGTTCATGGACAACCCCTGGATCCGGAACACGGAACGCAACTACCGCGATACCTTCCTGCTACGGGTGCTGCACGAATTCGGCACCGCATACGGCGACGCGCGCCTGGCGGAATTCAGCGCGTTCCTGTCGGTGCAGGAATGCGAAATCATCTGCCTGGACGACGAGATCGCGGATGACGTGCTGTCGCCCGCCGTGCTCGACGAGTTCGGCCAGCGAACGCGCGACGGCCTCGGGTTTCAAATCCAGCGCAACTTCGTGTTCGCGGGCGGCAAGCTCTACTACCTGACCTTCACCACGGTCACGTGGCAGCCTGCCAACCGCACCGAGTACATCGGTGAAGATGGCCAGATAAGTCACAGCATGCCGTTCACGTGGGACATCCCAACGGGTTTGTACCTCATCGACCGGGCGGCCAAGGATCTGGCCGCCGGCTTTGAGCGCGCCAAGGCGAAGATCCACATCTGGGAGGCCATCAAGGGTTTTTTCGAGGTCGCCACGGCATTGCTGGCATTTGCGCCCGTCGCCGGCCAACTCGCGCTGGGCGTGCGCGGGGCCGCCTCGGGCCTGCGCTATCTCTTCGTGGCCATTGATCGTGCACTGGCGGTCGATGCAATGGCGGATGGCACAAGCCGGATGATCACCGGCGAAGGATTGAGCATCGGCGAGAAATTCTTCGAATCGCTTGCCGCGCTGTCCGATCCCAAAACCGCCGAAGAGCGCGGCAAGCAGGTCTTCATGAGCATCAACCTGGCGATGCTCACGCCGTCCGTCTTCGGATCCGCCCGCTGGATGATGCGCCAGGTCGGCAACAAGGCGGTGAGGGTGGACACCAAGATGCTGAGCGAGGAAAAGCTCAGGCGGCTGGGCCAGCATAAGCATGGCGAGGCGACGGTGCTGGAAACGGTGGTCGACACCCGCGAGCATATCCCCGGCGGCGGCAGCATGCGGGTAGTCGAAACCTATTCGCCGGATACCAATAAATCCAGGTTGAACGTTGATGCGAAGACGGGCTCGGGTGATTTTTCCATCATCGTCAATCGCGTTCGGGAGCGGATCGCACTGCGTGCGGTGATGATCAATACCGCGCGTAAGGGCAGAGGCCTTCGGAACGTAGTGGGCGATGCGGGCGAGGAGATCTTCGCGGCGGGGATGGTGCGCCACTGGGGCGTAAAGCCGGAGAACATCCTGGGCTACAACCTGAAGAATGATGGCCCCAGCATGTTTGGCCTGAAGAACAGGAGCGGCCACGGACTCGACATGCTGGTCAGGGTGCCGCCGCCACCGGAAATGCAGATCCGCGTGCCAAAGGCCGAGGCGCGGGATCACATCGAAGGATTACGGGGGTCGTCTGAGTACAAGACGTTGGCGTTTACAGAGGAGACGTTGATCGTGGTGGAGGTCAAGACGACGTTGGGGAAGAGTAGGACGACGGAGCTTTCCAGGGAGACGCAGAGATTGGGTGGGGAATACAACGCTAAGCGGGTGACGTACTTGGCTCAGCGAGGAGGACCACACTGGAGGCGTGAAAGGGTGTTGGAGCTGGACCCTGCCGCTATGGAGAAAGCCG
This sequence comes from Achromobacter sp. UBA2119, assembly GCF_002331005.1. NCBI lineage: Bacteria > Pseudomonadati > Pseudomonadota > Betaproteobacteria > Burkholderiales > Alcaligenaceae > Achromobacter > Achromobacter sp. UBA2119. The sequence continues at coordinate 43,785 of NZ_DCYD01000014.1, forward strand.
ACATCATTGAGAACGCTGTGACTCGGGGAAAAATCCAGTACATGCACGCTCAGGTGTTTCTCGGTGCTAATGGAAAGATCAACACCCTGGTAGGCAAAGGGGCCGGCCAGGGATCTGGTATTCAGCTCAACGATTGGCCTGGAATGTGACATGGAACAAAAGAGAACGAAATCCCGACTGGAAAAGACTTTGCCCAAAGTTGAAGAATGGGCGAAAGACATGTGGCCGCCGAGTGAACGCTTGAACCGTTATTTGTCCGGCGAGAGCGACGAGCCAGGCTTGGCGGCAATAGATCTGTACAAGTACGGAATGCAAATGTGCGCCCAGGGACTTCTGGATGCCAAAAGGGGGCGACTCAACAATGCCATTTTTCACATGGCATCAGGCTTCAGAAGGAGGGCCACTTCCGCAGCGGTGAGTATGGAGCGGTTGAAGGAAACCTCGCGGATTGCCATTGGCGACCTGGACGGCCATACCGACCTGATGTTCGGCACTATCGCGTTAGGGCACCCCGACGTCGCCAAAAGTCTGTATCTGACGGCACTTGCCGGCCTGGAAGGCGGGTATGGCGTGCGCAGTGGCCACGATTTGGAAATCGGAACCACCCTGCGCTACGCCGGGTTCGGTCTGACCATCATCAGCAATTGGCTAGGCCAACCCCTGGACCTGGACAAGCACGCCCTCCCACGCGATCCAGCCTGGGCCCCATTGGTATCCCAATGGCGTGAACCCGACCTCGACAAATTCCTGCCCGCACTCCTTTCCGCCTGCAACGTCCACGTTGAGCGCATCGCCATCACCTATCGCGAGCACGAAACCAACGCCGAAGAGTTCGAGTTCAGCACGCCGCTCCTGGCCGTACACCCAACGGAGATCCTCGCGGTCCTACGTTTGCGTGATCTGCTCGGCTTACCCAATCCGGCGCAAATAGACCACCCGCTGATGCAGACCCCCTACGCGCAGATCACCTGCACGCCGGCGTTCCTGGCCTCGCTTGGCCAACGCGACGAGCTGCTGGAGCGCTTTCTGGACACCGTGCGCCAACGTGATCCGGCGGTGTTGCCTGCGGGGCTTTGACCTGCATCCACGTTGACAGAGCGTTGATCCTCGGCGATGCGCTTCGGAAATGCGGAGTCGCGTGCCGAAGGCCTTCAAACAGCAGTCGTCGATGCAGAAGGGTGTGACAGGTCTGCCGGTCGCGACTTCACGCCCGCTCGATTCCCGCCGGCGGGGCCGGCGGCGCGGCGGCCGGTTCGCGGTCGCGGCCGATCATGCGCTTGATGCCCAGCCATTGCTGCGACCAGAACCCGCGTCCGTAGTCGCGTCCGCCCAGCTCGGCCTGCTGGTCATGGATGCCCGTGGAACCGTAGCCCACCCCAAACCGCGCGGTGCGGAACAGCACGTCCCAGATCGGAAACAGCGCGGCGAAGTTGTAGCCGCCCACCGGCCCCGGCGACGAGGCGTCGTAGGCGATGGAATGGTGATGGCGATGAAAGCGCGGGCTGACCAGGAGGCGTTCGCCCAGCGCGCCGAAGTGCATGCGCAGATTTGCGTGCGAGAAGCTCTGCGCCAGCTGGGTGATGGCCACCACCATGACGAACTGCGCGGGCGGCACGCCCACCAGCTGCGACACGAACACGACCAGCACGTCGCGCAGCATGTCATCCAGCAGGTGGTTGCGGTCGTCGCTCCAGATGGTCATCTGGCGCTGGCTGTGATGCACGGCATGCAGCGCCCACAGCCAGCCGAAGCGGTGTTGCGCGCGATGGTAGAAGTAATCCACCGCGTCGAACAGCAGCAGGTAGATGATGAGGCTGACCCATGCCTTGTCGGTGACGCCCGGCCAATACTGATCCAGCTGGAACGGCGCAAAGCCCCACACGTGCAGCTGGCCGAAGATGCTGTCCCAGAACGGGTCGATGGTGAAGAACAGCAGCAGCCGGAAGGCGCCCAGACGGTGGATCAGCGTGTACAGCACGTCGATGCCGATCTGGCGGCGGTCGGTCACCGGTTCCACGGGACGCAGGCGCTGCAGGGGTCCCAGGACCAGCACCAGCACCGCGATCTGGATCAGCCCGACCAGCAGCCACATGGTGGCGTCGTAGGCGTCCTCGATGAAGTTGCTCAGGCCCAGATGGAACAGCGCGGGCTGAATCGCCGTCTCGAAGAGCCATTGCTGGCTGTCCCCGAAGAGTTGGCTAAGCGTATCCATGATCAGTGATGCGTGGCGATCCAGTCGCGATAGGCCGGATGGGTGTTCAAGGTGGCAAAACAATAGCCCTTGCGCTGCAAACCTTCAATCAGCGGCTCCAGCACGCCGGGCGCCCACGGGTCCTGGCGCGACCAGATGCCCAGGTGCGCGAGCAGGATGTCGCCGGGCTTGATGGTGCGCAGCGCCTGGTCCAGCAGCTTGGCGTTGGGGTATTTGTCGCTGGGCAGCTCGTCGCCCAGGAACCCGGCCGCCGACCAGCCCACGTGCTCAAAACCGCAGGCTTTGGCCGCCTTCAGCAGCGCGGGCGAAGTCTTGCCGCCGGGCGCGCGGTACAGCGGCAGCATGTTCTTGCCCGTCATCTGGTGGAACCGGGTGACGGAGCGTTTGATTTCGGCGCAGTATTGCTCGGCGGTCCACTCGGCGCGCTTGCCGGCGTCGGGCCCGGCGCTGGGCTTGACGCGGAACTTGCCGCCCGGCAGGTCGCCCTGCCAGTAGACGTGGTCGTAGGTGTGCGAGGCAAAGGCGTGGCCTTCGGCGGCGCGCGCCTTCCACCAGGGCGCCCACACGTCGTCCAGGCTGGCGCCGTCGGTCAGCGTGCGCTCGTTGGCCAGAAAGAACGTGACCTTGACCTGATGGCGGGCCAGCACGTCGGCCACCAGCGGGGCGACGCCCATGTGGCCGGTGTCGAACGTCAGGTAGACGGGCTTGTCGCAGGTGGCCTGCGGGGCCGCGCCGGCGACCGAGGTCGCCAATGCCAGGCACAGGACCGCGGACCGGGCTTTGCCCTTAGCGGGTCGGCGCATGATTCAGGGTCCATACGCCGTGCGGCGACTTGCCCACGGGCACCTGGTTGACGACCTTCTTCTGCTCCAGGTCCACCACCTTCAGCTTGCGCGCCCAGCGCGAGGTGACCAGCAGCGTCTTGCCGTCGGCCAGCACGTCCATGCAGTCCGGGCCGCCGGGCACCGGGAAGGTGTCGACGACGGCCAGCGTCTGCAGGTCGATGCGGCTGATCGAGTTGGCGGTGCGGTTGCTGACGAACAGGTGGCGGTGGTCGCCCTGCGCGCGGAAGGCGTGCGCGCCCGCCGCTGTCTGGATGCGCTTGACCAGCTTGGCCGGGCCGTTGCTGACGTCATAGGCTTCCACGTACGAGTCGCCGGTCAGCGCCACCAGCAGCGTCTTCTGGTCGGGGGTCAGGAAGACGTCAGCGGGCGTCTTGCCCGTGGACACCGTCCACTTGGGCGTCTGCGTGGCCAGGTCGATGGCGATGAGCTGATCGCTGTCCTGCAGCGAGACGTAGGCCGTCGTGCTGTGCTTGTCGATCATGATGTGGCTGGGCGTCTTGCCCGCCTGGATGCGCTTGACCAGCGTCAGGTCAAAGCCCTTTTCGAGCGGCTTCCAGGCATAGATGTCGATGTGGTCCAGGCGGTTGGCCGCCGTGACGAACCACTTCATGTCCGGCGAAAACTGCAGCTGGTAGGGATCGACGATGCCGGTCAGCGTGCGCTGCACTTCGCCCGTCTTGGGATCCATCAGCGTGATGGAATCGCCGGTGGCGTTGGCAATCATCAGCGACTTTTCGTCGGGCGTCAGATACAGGTGATGCGGCTCTTTGCCGGTGGGCACGCGCCGCAGTTCCTTGTAGGTGGCCGGATCGATGATGCTGACGTTGGCGTCCAGGGAATTCAGGACAAAAATCGGGGCGGAAGCCGCCGCGGCGCTAAGCGCCATCCCCACGCCGAACAGGGCGTAGCGGACAAAAGACATGGGGTTCAATTTGGAGATCCGGCAAGGGGAAATCGGGCAGGCACCCGGTGCTCGCCATTTTAGGCACAGGCGCCTGACAAATGGGTCACAGGTGACGACGGAAATGCGGCGCGGCGACAGGCTTTGACGGCAAACACGCAAGCCTGTTGTGACCCCGCAACAGGCGCGTGAAAAGCGGCATACGGCCCTGAAAAAACCTACCTGGCAGGCGCCGGCTGACCGTTCGCGTCCACCCAGTTTCCAGTGCGGATATCGGCTTCTCGCAAGGCCGCCGCGCGGGAGGCCGAGGACGGTCCCAGGTCACTCTCCAGCACGCCGCCTTCCGGCCCCACGACGAACGTGCCGATGCCCGTGTGCCCGTAACGTGCGGGCCAGGCCACGATGCGGTACGTATTGCCCGCGCCACCCGGCAGCACCTTGTAGCGATAGCCGAAATACGCGTCGTCCACGGGCACGTCGGGCCCCATCGCCAGCGCATCCGGGCCAAAGGCCTGCTGCGGCGCACCGGGCACGTCGGGCCAGTACAGGCCGTCGCGCTCGCCGGCTCGACTGACCAGCCGCGTGGCGTACCGGCCCTGGCCGACCCCTTGCGCATACCGGGTCTGCGCGGCCTGAAGTTCCTGCAGGGTTTCGATCGCGGTCAACTCATTGCGGTCGATGGCGCGGCGCTGGATCTCCGCCTTGCCCGCCACCGGGTCGAATCGCCATCCCTGGCCGGCGCGCACCAGCGGCACCGGCAGCGTCCACCCGGAATCGCCGACCGCCACCCACGAGCGCCCGCCGTCGGCGACGATGTCGTGCTTGCGCACCCACGCCGCCAGGTAGCGATAGATGTTTTCCTGATCGACGCCGCCCGGCACGAGCTGCCGGTGGTTCGGACCCAGCACAGTGCGCAGGGCGTCGACGTCGTTCAAGGCCAGCGCATCGGTAAACGCCTGCGCCGCCGCCTGGGCGCTGGGATACACGGCCTGCGACATGGCGGGCGCCGCCACGCCCAGCCCAAGGACCGAAGCCACGCACAGCGCGCGCAAACGAGCGATCGTCATAGAAAGTCCCTTGTCCATGGTGCCTATCTCCGGCCGCCGCCGCCGCGCCCGCCGCCACCGCCGCGATGGACGCCTGCCCCGCCGCCACGATGCGGCGCGCTGGCGCCGGTGCTGCGATGCCCGCCGCCGCGGCTCATTTCGCCGCGCTGGTTCTGCTGCCGCATGCGGTCGCCGTCGCCCGCCCCGCTCAGCGCGTTGTGGCTGTTCGACGCGCGCGCCCGGTCGCGCGCGGCCGCCTCGTCGGCGCGCTGGCGCTGCGCGGCGGCCTGCCGGTCCTGGGTCGAGATGCCGGACGTCCCGACGCTGGACGCGCCGTCGCGCGGACGATCCTGGGTCGAGACGCCGGTTGACCGGTTCTGAGCGCGATCCTGGGTCGAGACACCGGTTGACCGGTTCTGAGCGCGATCCTGGGTCGAGACACCGGCCGTCCCGGCGCCGCGGTCCCGCCCGCCCTGTCCGGCTTGCGGCCCCTGCCCTTGCCCCCGGCCCGCGGCGCCGTCGCCCCGGCCTGCCCCCTGGCCGCGTCCGCCGTCCGCGCCGGAATGACCCGCGATCGGCTGCCCGGTCCGCCCTTCAAAAGACTGCGCCGCCCGCTGCCTGGCGGCATCGCGTGACCCGGCTGCCGGCGCCGCGCCCGCCGCGCCAAGCCCTTCGCCGCCCGCCTGCGCACGGTTCTGCAAGCCCGCCTGCCGCTGGCTGTCGAAACGCTGGCGGTTGGCAGCGTCCGCGTACGGTGCGTTGCCGCGATTGGCGGCGTTGTGTTGCCACGTCGACCGGTTGTTGTTGACGTTGTTGCGGTCGATGCGATTGTTGACGTTGATGTTGTTGTAGCGATCCACGTCGATATCGATGTCGCCATGCCCCCAGTTCGCGTCGCCCCACATCGAATTGATCGCCGCGACGCCGATGCCGAATCCGATCCCGGCCACCAGCGAACTGGCAAACACCGACCCCGGCGGCGGGGGATAGTAATAAGGCGGATACGACGGATACGCCCACGCACCGTAAACCACCGTGGGGTTGTAACTGGGCACGTAAACGACTTGAGGATCCGCCGGCTCGATCACCACAACCGTCTTTTCATTCGCGGTGGTGGTCTTGACCGTCTGCTGCGGCGTGCTTTTCAGGTTGCCGGCCTTTTGCGCCTGGGTGCGCAGCCGCTGGACGGAATCCATGACGGCCTCGGGTTGCGCCAGGAACGCGTCGCCCACGGACTTCACCCAGCCGGGCTCGCGGCCCATCATGTCCATGACCGAGGGAAAGGCCACCAGCGACTTGACGCTGGGGTCCCAGGTTTCGGCGTCGACGGCTCGCACCGCATCATCGCCGGACTGGTTGGCGTTTGCGGCCGACCATTTGGCCGCCGCCGCGACGTCATCGGGATACGTGGATCCCATCAGGATCTGCGACAGCAGCGCGTCCGGATAGAGCGCCACGGGCGCCATCAACTGATCAAGCTGAGCGTTGCTCAGCTTGGTCTGCGCCATGGCGGGAAAAGAGAGTGACAGCCCCAGGCAAATCAGGCCGAAGAACCACGTTCGCAGTCGCCGCATTTCCGTTCTCCGCACACAGAGCAAGACGCCACAAGCCAGGAGGGAACCGCCGGATATCGCGAAGACAATATATGCCTAACCCTGGTGGTTTGGAAGCGCCGGCGGCGAGCAAGAGAGCGTGGTGTCTGAGACCTGGGGAGAAGATCGTCATCTTGAGACGGTGTCTCGGCGGTGTCAGACACCGGCCGATCCGCCATATGCCGGATTGGCTTGCGCCCTTCCGCAGGCCTATACTGGATTCGCCGTTGCTGGACATTCCTTTACCTAAAGGAGAGGCAACATGTACAGGCACTTGCTCATCGCCGTGGACGGCTCCCTGCTGTCCGAATCGGCATTCAAGCGCGCCCTCGTTTTCGCCAAGGAAATGGGCGCCACCATCACCCTGCTGCGCGCCATCCCGGAAGACCATCTGCTGGTTTACCAGGCCGAAATGCTGGGCACCACCGAAGGCCATCACACCGATCAGGCGCGCAAGAACGCGCAGGCGTATCTGGACGGGCTTGAAGCCGAGGCGCGGCACGCGCTGGTGCCCTGCGAAGCCATCGTCACGGTGAACGACCATCCGCACGAGGCCATCGTGGAGACGGCGCAAAAGTCCGGGTGCGACCTGATCGTGATGGGTTCGCACGGGCGGCACGGCATGACGGGCTTCTTGCTGGGCAGCGAGACGCAACGCGTGCTGGCGCGCACGCGGCTGCCGGTGCTGGTGTATCGCTAGCCGTGCGTCAAGGTGTCGGCGAATCGTGGCCGGCGAGGGGCCGCGCGTCTCCACGGGCCGACCACGGTCAAGCGGCCGCCAGCGCGTGCTGGAACGTGAAGCTGTCGGCGTACAGGTGATCCAGACTGGCGCCCCGTTCGGCCAACAGGCTTTTGGCCTGGCGGATCATCTCCGGCGCGCCGCATAGATAGAACGCATGTTCCGACAGGTCCGCGTGATCTTCCAGCACCGCCTGCTGCACGTAGCCGCGGCGCCCCTGCCAGTCCGCCCCCGCGCGCGACAGCACGGGCACGAAATTGAATTCATAGAGCCGCCCGGCCCAGCTTTCGATCTCTTCCCGCAGGTACAGGTCCGCCTCGGTGCGCATGCCCCAATACAGCGTCACGGGGGGGCAGTCCTCGTTGTCCAGCAGCGATTCAAGAATCGCCTTGATGGGCGCGATGCCGGTTCCCGTGGCCATCATGATGAGCGGGCGCCAGTCTTCCTCGTGATAGCTGAAGACGCCAAGCGGCGCCTCGATCTCCACCGGCGCGCCGGCGCGGGCCTGCCCCAGCCACTGGTCGGTGTAGCGGCCGCCGGGAATGCGGCGCACGTGAAAGTCGATCAGGTTGCCCGCGGGCGCCGACGCCATGGAGAAGCTGCGCGTCTCGCCGTCCGGGAGCACCACATTCATGTACTGCCCTGGCACGTAATCCAGGCCCTCACCGGGCAGCGCCAGGGTCAGGTGGATGACGTCGTCACAGAACGCGGCGATGCGATGGATCGTGGCGGGCATGCGGCGGGTGGGAGGGAAGGTCTGCCGGCTGCTCGCCACGCTGATGCACAGGTCGGCCGTCGGACGGGCCTGGCACGCCAGCGCGTAGCCCTGCTCGGCCTCTTCCGGGGTCAGCGCCATGGGGAATTCGTCATACTGGACAGTGCCCGATTCGAGTTTGATGCGGCAGGTGCCGCAGCCGCCGAACGTGCATTCGTGCGGCAGCTTCACCGCCGAACGCTCCGCGGCTTCCAGCACGGATTCGCCTTCATCGACGACAAAGGCTTCTGCGGTTTCCAGGATGTGCACGCGGTATGCCATGGCGCCCTCGCCTATTTCTTGATGTCCGCTTCCACCAGCACTTTCATGCCGCGCGGCTCCAGCAGTTCGCCCAGCGCAGCCAGTGCCGCAAGACCTGCTTTGGTGTCCTGCTCGCCGTTGCCGCCGCTCAGGCCCACGCCGCCGATCACCTCGCCGTTCACGACGATGGGAAAGCCGCCGACGAACACCGCAAACTTGCCGTCGAAGCTCCACTGGATGCCGAAGGCTTCGTTGCCGGGCAGCGCGGGGCCGTTGGGCGGCGTATTGAAAAGGTGCGTCGAGCGCTTGTGCCCGGCGGCGGTGAACGCCTTGTTCCAGGCGATCTGCGGACCCGTGATGCGGGCGCCGTCCATGCGCTCGAGCGCAATCGGATAGCCGCCGTCGTCCACGATGCAGATCGACTCCAGCACGCCGATTTCCTGCGACTTGGCGATGGCGGCGCGCACCATGACGCGCGCTTCTTCAAGTTCCAGGCGATAGATCTGTTTCATGTGCAAAGCCTCTTTGGATGGATGAGCCGTCAGCCGGCGCGGTAGACGGTTTTGATCTGCGTGTAGAACTCCAGGCCCACGCGGCCCGATTCGCGGAATGTGGAGGTGCTGGAATGCTTCAGCCCGCCGAACGGCGCGTTGATCAGGTTGCCGGTAGTGGTGCGGTTGATCTTCACGGTGCCGGCCTGGATATCGCGGGCGAAGCGGTGCGCGTAGCGCGCGTCGGTGGTGGCAATGGCGGCCGACAGGCCGTATTCCGTGTCGTTGGCTTGCGCGATGGCGTCTTCATAGCCGTCGACCTCGATCAGCGCGATCACGGGGCCGAAGATCTCTTCGCGGGCAATGCGCATCTGCTGCGTCACGCCGGCAAAGAGCGCGGGCGTGACGTAATAGCCGCGGTCGAAACCCGCGCCCGTCAGGCGATCGCCGCCGTAAAGGTGCGTGGCCTCCTGCTTGCCCAGTTCGATGTAGCCCAGCACGTTGTCGAGCTGGCGGGCGGTGGCCAGGGGGCCCAGGTCGAAATTGCCGTCCAGGCCGTTGCCGATGGTCAGCGTTTTGATCCTGGCGAGCAGCTTTTCCGTATAGGCGCCGCTGACCTTGCGGTCGACCAGCACGCGGCTGGTGCCGGTGCACGCCTGGCCGCTCAGCGAGAAACCGCCTTTGACCGCCAGGTCCACCGCGCGGTCCAGGTCGGCGTCGGCCAGCACGATCAAGGGATTCTTGCCGCCCAGTTCCATCTGCGTCCGGGTAGTCAGGCCCGCCGTGCGATGGATCTGCTCGCCGGCGGCGGTGGAGCCGGTGAACGAAATGGCGCGCACCTGGCTCGCCCCCGTGATGGCTTCGCCCACCGCTCCTGCCGGGCCCGTCAGGAAGTTCAGCACGCCGGCCGGCAATCCGGCCTGCACGAAGGCCTCGGTCAGGCGATAGCCCGACATCGGCGCGTCGGACGAGGGCTTGAACACCACCGTGTTGCCCGTGATGAGGGCCGGTGCGATCTTGCGCGCCGGAATCGAGATGGGGAAATTCCAGGGCGAGATCACCGTCACCACGCCCAGCGGTTCGCGCTGGCTGTAGACGATCATGTCCGGATCGTCGTTGGGATAGGTCTCGCCGGTGAATGACTGGCCTTCGACCGCGTAGAAACGGATCGTCTGCGCCGAACGCAAGACCTCGTCCTTGGCCAGGTTCAGGCCCTTGCCTTCTTCACGGGTCAGTTCGCGCGCGATCGACGCGGCGTTGTCTTCCAGATGCTGGGCCGCCTTGAACAGGATGGCCGCGCGCTTGGAGATCGGCGTGTCGCGCCACGCGGCAAACGCCGCCTCGGCCGCCAGGACCGCCTGCCGGGCGTCCTCGGCGTTGGAGACCTGGAATTGCCCGACGACGTCGTCCGTGTCGGCCGGGTTGCGGTTCGGCGCGGTTTTACCCGACACGCTGGGCGTCCACTTGCCGCCGATGTAGTTCAAAAAGGTCTGCTGCGAGAGATCGTCCACGGGAGCGCTTCCTTGATTGAGTCTGGGCGGGCGCGGCAGGCGCAAGGCGCCTGGGCTACGTTCAGAATATTGTATACTTTAATCATTAGGCGACGATCCGTGGAAACCCCACCTGAAGCGTCAGCAAAAAAGGCTCCCGCGCGGGAGCCTTTTCGCGTCACGTCGCGCCGTTCAACTCCAGATCAGCACAGCGCAGATCGTCGAGGCGAAGAGCGCCAGCAGCACGGGCAGCAGCAGCGCGCGCACCAGCGACAGCACATTCACCCGCGCAAACCCCGCCACCGCGATCAGCGAGGACCAGGCGATCAGCGTGCCGCCGCCCGTCCAGACGGCGCCCATCTGGCCGACCGCCGCCAGCGTCGCGGGGTCTACCCCGACGACCGGACCCAGCGCGCCGGATAACGTGCCCGTGAGCGGCAGGCCTGCGAAGCCCGAGCCGTCGATGCCGGTGATCATGCCGACCAGCAGCACACCGAAGGCGACGAGAAAGTGGTTTTCCGGGATGAGGTGCTGTGCGGCGGAGATCACCTCGAAGAGCAGGCCGGGCGCCTGCGCCGCCGGCACGCCCAGGATCTGCGCGGCCGTCTCATTGGCGCCCACGAAGAAGAAGCCCGCGATGGGCAGCACGGAACCCATCGCCTTGAAGGCGAACACGAAGCCGTCGGTCACGTGTTCCGGACAGACGTCCAGCATCTTGCGAGGGCCTTCGGCGGCCAGCGTCACCAGCATCATCACCACGAAGGCGACGCCGCCGACCAGCGCCGCCGCATCGCCGCCGCGCAGGGCGGGCAGCGACGGGAACAGCCGGGGCAGCACCATCACGGCGATCACGGCCAGGAATGCCAGCGGCGTCACCACCGCGAATACCTTCGACCAGCGGACACGGCGCTGCTCTTCCTCGCTCAGCGCGGGGCCGGCGGGCAGCGCGGGATCGGCGCCCATCGTGCCGCGGGCAAGTTCCGCCTTGTCGAACGACCCGGCCTGTTCCATGCGCGCCAGGCTGCCGTCCTGCGCGCGGGCCTGCCAGGCCGTCAGCAGTGCAGGATCGGCCGGCACGATGTGACGGCGCACCAGCAGGTAGGCCGCCACCAGCGCGATCCCGCCGGTGATCAAGGACAGCACGAGCGCGCGGTCGGCCACGACGGCGGCGCTGACGGCCGCCCCCGCCGCCTTGGCGCTGATGCTCGGCGCCACGCCGATCACGTAATCCGACGACAAGGCCATCCCCTGCCCCGCGATCGCGATGGCCATGGCGCCGGCCAGTGGCGGCAGCCCGGCCGCGATGGCCGCCGGCAGCAGGATGGCGGACACCAGCGGCACGGCGGGCGTGGGCCAGAAGAACAGCGAGATTACATAGGTACAGAGGGCGATGATCACGAACGACGAATGCCCGCCCCGCATGACCCGCCGAAATGGCTGGACCATGCGCACGTCCGCCTGCAGCGTCTTCAAGGAATTGAGAAGCGCCGTCATGAAGGTGATGACGAGAAAGATGTTGAAGAGCTCTTTGGCGGCGACGAAGCTGGCGGAAAAGATGCCGATCAGCCCGCTGATCGGATTGCCCGTGATCGCCAGCACGACCAGGAACGTACCGATGACGGAAGGCACCACGACATTGGCGCGCAGGATCATCGTCAGGATGATGGCGGCCACACTGATCAGGTAAATCCAATGAGCGGCAGTGAGCACGACGTCGGATTGCATGCGCTATTCCCCTTGTATGCGTGGCTGTTGGGTCGCCACACTCGGTATACTATATTTCGTTAGAAGCCATACCAACCGAAATATGCGCCGCCTAGGGAAACCGATAGTGCGGGTTTCAGCCTGATTTTTAGCTGAAAATCAAGGGATTACCCGGAGTTTTTGGAAATTTGCGATTAACGTCCGAATTCATCGATAGACTATCGTATACATAAATTACAAAGCCCTCAGGCATGTTGTCCTCCCTGATAACCACCGATCTGTGGCATTACGCCGCCATGGCAGCCGTCGTGTTCGGCGCGGCCGTCGCCCAAGGCGTGGGCGGCGTGGGGTTTGCGATGTTCGCCGCACCCGTCGCCGCCATGTTCTTCCCGCAATTGGCGCCTGGCCCGCTCCTGACCCTGGGCGGCTTCATTTCGCTCTTGACCGCCCTGCGCGAGCGGGCCGCCATCGATTGGCCCGCCGTCTCCTACGCCCTGGCCGGGCGCGCCGTCGGCACCCTGATCGCGATCTACGCCATGGCGCGCTTTGCGCCCCAGGCGCTGGGCGTGCTTTTTGCCTGCATGATCCTGGCCGCCGTCGCGCTCAGCGTGGCGGGACTGAAGTTCTCCGCGACACCAGGCCGGGTGTCCGGGGCGGGCGTGGCCTCGGGGATCATGGGCACGATGACGTCGGTGGGCGCCCCGCCCATCGCCATCGTGCTGCAGCACGCCGCGCCGCCGCGGCTGCGTGCCACGCTGGGCATGGTGCTCTTTCTGGGATCCATTTTTTCGCTCGCCATGCTGGCGCTGGCCAAGCGCTACACGGGCTATCACGCCGGGCTGGCGCTCAGCCTGGCGCCGTTTCTGCTGGCCGGATTCGCCGTCTCCAGCCGGCTGCGCACCCTGCTGCCTCCCCGCGCGGTGCGCGGTGTGCTGCTCGTCGCCTGCGCCATGGGCGCGGTGGGCGTGCTGGTGAAGTCATTCTGGGTGCACTGATGCGGCAAACCGCCAGCGACGGACGGCTACACCCGGTAATACAATGCCGACTATATCCATTACGCCAAACCTGCTCGCCATGACAACCTCCCCCGTCAGCCCGCAAGCCGTCGAGACGCAGCATTCCTCCCCGCTGAAGATCGGCGAGCAGCACCCGCAGTTGTTTGCCGTCATCCGCGACAAGCTGCGCGAACGCATCCTGAGCGGCGAGTTCACGCCCGGCGACCGCCTGGTGGAAGGCCGCCTGTCCGAAGAAATGGGTGTATCCCGTATCCCGGTGCGCGAGGCATTGCGGGCGCTGGCCGCCGAAGGCCTGGTCACGATCGAGCCGCGGCGCGGCGCGTCGGTGTCGGTGCTGTCCGATGCCGTGGCCTACGACATGGTGGAAGTGCGCGCCACGCTGGAAGGCCTGAACGCCAAGCTGGCCGCGCAGCGCCGCGACGAAAAGACGGTGGAGCGCCTGCAGGCGTTTCTGCGCGAAGGCACGGAAGCCGCGCGCGACGAGAAACTGGACAAGTTCCTGGCGCTCAATTCGCAGTTCCATGAAATGCTGGCCACGATCGGCGGCAACGTGGTGCTGACCGACCTGATGCGCTCGCTGCGCGATCGCACCGCCCTGCTGTTCGCGCCCAGCAACATGCGCCGCGCCAAGCAGAACTGGGACGAGCATTCGCAGATCCTGAATGCCGTCATCGCGGGCAACGGCGATCTGGCGGCGCTGCTGGCCAGCCAGCACGTACACAACGCGGCCAAGGCCTACACCGAGGCGCAGCAGCCGCCGCAGCAGGCGTCGGTGGCCTGAGCGCCTGCCCCCTGACGAGCGGCTGTCACCGCCGCCGCGCCGGCGCCGGGCCGCGCCCCCGCCATCCGCTCATCCCGTCGTGGCCGTTTCCACCGCGCCCGGCGCCGCGCCGACTACGATCCCCTTGCCGTTCTGCACCACCCACGACACCTTCACGTCTCCATTCACGAACGTCTGGCAGGCCATGCGGTAGCCGGCTTCGAAGTCTTCCGGCCGCAGGTGCTTGCGCTCCTTCGGCTTGATGGCGTCGGTGTTTTCCAGCCCCTCTTCGATCCGGCACTTGCAGGTGCCGCACAGGCCGCCCCCGCACTTGAACGGGATGCCGCCCTTTTCCTTGAGCGACACGCGCAACAGGTTGCTGTTTTCCGGCGCGGTGGCGACCATGCCGCCGTTGGATAGGAACGTGATCTGGACCATATATTCAGTGCTCCGCGGCGCGCACGCCGGACCGCAGCGTCAGCGTCGACGCCATGCTGCCAAAACGCGTCAGGTGCGCCAGCTCCTTGCGGGCCGCGTCCACCGACGAGAACTTCTCCAGGAATTTGGACGGCACGAGGTTGACCACGTAGGGCGGCGTTTCCTCGGTGACCACCAGCTTGATCTCACGGTCCAGGCGGGCAATGCTGAACACCGCCAGCGCGCGCCCGTAGAACACGTAGTCGTAGGTCTCGATGATGTCGGCGCCGTCGCCCGCCTCGGTGCGGAAGACGCCGGGCTTGGAGGTCAGGATCACATAAGTGGATTGCGCCGCCATCATGCCTCCACGTCCTGCGACAGCTCGATGTCGCTGCTCAGCCAAAGCTGGCATGCCAGCCGGTAACCCTGGTCGACACGGTCGCCCAGCTGCTTCTTTTCCTTCCAGTTCACCGGCGGCAGATGCTCAGCCCCGGCGATGATGCGGCATGCGCACTTGGCGCATTTGCCCATGCCGCATTCATAGCGCAGATGCGGAAACGGAAACTGCTTGATGCCGGCCCGCACCACCAGGTTGGTGTTGTCCTTCACCACGTCGGTGTAGGTCTGGCCGCCTTTATGAAACACAACGGTAGGCATGAGGTCTTCGTCCAGGTTCTGCGGTGCGGCCACCGCCCGGCCGGGCTGGGCGGGCCGGGCGGGTTCGGGCGATCAGGCGGCAAGGCCCAGTTCGGGCAGCTTGATCTCGTCCTGCACGTAGTCGGTGTAGAGCGCCGTGGTGTACAGCAGCCGCATCTGCGCGCCGATTTCGCAGATCTTCAGGCAGCGCTGCTGCAGGTCCACCGTGTTGGCGTGCTCCAGCACGATCTGGTAGCCGCGTTCGCCATGGATCTCGTCGGACACGATGTGCAGGTCGAAGAACTCCACTTCCTCGTCGGTGAAGCCGTACTTCTCGCGCAGGGTCGGCGTCTGCTTGCGGTAGATGGAGGGCACCTGCGATTCCAGGCCCACCACCAGGCCGGCCACCGCGACGATCGGATCCTCGCGCATGGCCACGGCATAACACCAGCTTTGCAGCGCGCGCGTCGTGGGCGACATGTTGTCCGGATTGGTGACCCGTTCGCGGGTGGTGCCGCAGGCTTCGGCAAAGCGGATCAGCAGGTCGGTGTGGCGGTCGCCGCCGATCTCCTCTTCGTACATGTTTGCCAGCAGGAAATCCTTGGCCTCGGTATAGGTGTCCGGCGTACGGGCGTACAGGTAGCCCAGGTAGTCGGCAAAGGGGCCGACATAGTGATAGTGGTTCTCGGCCCAGCGCGACAGATGCTCGCGGCTCAGCTTGCCTTCGGCCCAGGCGATCGAAAAGGGCGACGCGTTTGCGCTCTTGCCCTTGATCGCGTTTTCCAGCGCCGTGCGGAATTCATCTCGGTTCATCAGTTCTGCCATGACTCGCTCCAGGTCCAGTGGGAGAAATTCCAGGCCTGTGTCAGCCCGGGCATGATGAACATTGTATACCGTCTACTGTTTTGAACCGCTAGGGCAATCCCGGAGTTCCTCGCTTAAAGAGGGACAGTTTCAACCAGATCAAGCACTTACCATCCATGAGGCGAATTGGACCGGAGCGCGCCGAAGGCGTACAATGAATACAATTTCAACGCAATACGGAAATACCATGAACACCCGCCACCCGCTGGGCGACGCCCCGATCGGTCAACAACTGCTCACCCACTACGCTCGCCGCGACGCCGTGCGCCACGCCACGCCGCTGTTCCCGTCGTCCTGGGCCGAATTGCTGGCCCCGTTCCGCAACGCGCGTCTGCAACCGCTACGCGCAGCCGCACCCGCCGCACGCACGCAACGCGACGACACCGTCTGCCAAGCTGGCTGAAGGAAAAGCCCAGGACAGAACGTCCTGGCCTGAAAAGGCCGGGATTGAAACACCCCGGCTAGAACGCCCAGGAAGTCTTCCCGGACGAGCGCGGCGCCGTTAGCGTTGTTAGCCCCGCTAGCGCTGTTAGCCCCGTCAGCGCCGTGCGCGCAGACTGACCTGCATCCGGGCGTTCTGCTGCGCCGCATTCCGCTGACGCCGGGCATTGCCGCCGGCAAGCACCAGCACAATCGCAAAGCCCACGGTGTAGGCCAGCACGTCCCACCAATCCGGCACGCTGCCGAACACCACGCGCAGCACCGGCTGCTCGATGCGCCAACCAAAGTGCCGCGCCAGGTATTGGCCCAGTTCGACCGCATACCCCGTGAACAGCGCCGCCAGGGCCAGCGGCAGCACGCCCGCTCGAACAAAGCTGCGGTACAGCAGATAAGCCCAGCCCACCGCCACCACATCCCCCACGAATCCACGCAGGAAGGGGTAAGGCGCGCCCAGAGTGGCAATCAGCGCCAGCACGGCGGTCACGGCAAGCAGGGCGGCGAACGCGCGCCCGTTGAAAGTCAAAGTCATTGAATCAGCAAACGTAAATAGTGAAACAGGGAGGGCGCGGTTGCGTTCGCGGCGGCTCTGCACCGCTGCCTGGATCCCCGCAAGAATCCGCACAAGCAGCGTCGCAACGCCCGCGCCCCGGCCGGTAACAAGGCCAGCGCGCAGGTTACCGGAAAAGCGCGGGCCGCCCTCCTCGGCCGCCTGCCTTGGGCGTACCATTGAGCGACCCCGACCCAGCCCAGAACGGGCGCGATCCTCGCGTCCGGCCACGTTCCCATGCTGCAGCCCGTTTCGGCTTCGACCGATCTGCCGGCGGCCCCTCCGGCCGCGCCCGCGCCTGTCCTGCAGGTCAGCACGCTTTCCCCTCTCGCCTTTCCCGCCTTTCGCGTCATCTGGATCGCCAACCTGTTTGCCAACCTGGGCACCTGGGCGCAATCGGTGGCCGCCGCGTGGGTCATCACCACGGAGCAGAGCAGCCCGCTGATGGTCGCGATGATCCAGGTGGCGGCAGCGTTTCCGCTGGTCGCCCTGTCGATCCTGACCGGGGTGCTGGCCGACAACCACGACCGGCGCCGCGTCATGCTTGCGGGCATGCTGCTGGAGCTGGCGGGCGGCGTCTTTATCACCATCCTGGCCTTCGCGGGGCTGCTGCACCCCATCACGCTGATTGCATCCGTGTTCTGCATCGCCATCGGCAGCGCAATCGTCACGCCCGCATGGCAGGCCGCCGTGGGCGAACAGGTGCCGCGCGAGCACGTCGGCAGCGCCGTGCTGCTGAACAGCGTCAACTTCAACGTGGCGCGGGCGGTGGGGCCGGCCATCGGCGGCCTGCTGCTGGGCGCGTTGGGCACGTCCTGGGTCTTTCTGCTGAACTGTTTCTGCTACGCCGGGCTGATCTGGGCGATCTGGCGCTGGAAGCGCGACCTGCCCGTGCGCCGGCTGCCGCCCGAAGGCCTCTTTGAAGGCGTGGTCGCCGCGCTGCGCTACACGCAGCATTCGACGGTGACGCGCGTGGTGATGCTGCGCTCGTTCGCCTTCGGCCTGTCCGCCAGCGCGCTGTGGGCGTTGTTGCCGCTCTTGGCGCACGAGCACGAAAGCGGCAGCGCGCTGCTGTACGGCTACATGCTTGGCGCGCTGGGCGTGGGCGCCATCCTGGGCAGCGTGGTGGTGCGCCGGGCGCGCGCGGCGTGGGGATCCGGCGGCCTGATCAGCGTGGCCGCAGCGCTCCTGGCCGCCTGTCTGCTGGCGCTGGGCCTCACCGATACGCTGTGGGTCGCGTTTCCGGCGCTGCTCCTGTCGGGCGGCTGCTGGATCGGCGTGCTGGCCACCTACAACACGACCGTGCAGCTTCTGGTGCCGGACTGGGTGAAGGCGCGCGCGCTGGCGCTGTATCAGACCGCGATCTTCGGCGGCCTGGCGGCGGGCTCGTTCATGTGGGGTCACTTCGCGGGCACGATGGGCGTGTCCGGCGCGATGTCGGCCGCCGGCATCGTGCTGGGCGTGACCGTGGCGCTGCTGTACCGCTCGCGTCTGCCGGAACAGGTGGACGCGCGGTCGCTGACGCGCGCCGACGACACCGAACCGGCCATGGCCGCCGCCGGCTTCAACACGCAGCGCGGCGCGGTGCTGGTTGCCGTCGAATACCTGGTCACCGCAGACAAGCTTGCCGCGCTGATCCACGCCGCCCGGCCGCTGCGCCTCTTGCGGCTGCGCAATGGCGCGCAGCAGTGGCAGCTGTTCCGCGACCTGGAGCGCGAGGGCGTCTGGCGCGAGGTCTTTCTGGTGGAAAGCTGGATGCAGTACCTGCGGATGATCGACCGCATGACGCTGGCCGACAAGATGGTGCTGGACGAGGTGCGCGCCTTGCACGCGGGCGACAAGCCGCCGGTGGTGTCGCGCAACGTCAGCTATCTGGCCATGAACGAGGCGCAGGGTTTCTCGCTGCGCCGCGCCCCCGATTCCCGATGACGCGCGAGGCCCGACCATGCTTACCTCTCTGTGGCGCAATTGGCGGACCTGGCGGCGTGGCGGGTCGCAGCTTGACGTCATCCTGTCCAACGCCGACCCCCAAGCCCCGCTGGCCGAACGGAATCTGTGGCTGGTCGACCTTGGCCGCTGGCTGAACCGTCCGGACGGCGAACCGGCACGGGAAGACGGGCGCGACCCGCGTCACGCCCGCCTGCGCTACCTGTTGCAGGTGCTGGAACGCAATCCCGCTGTTGCGGCGCGCACGGCGGCCACGCTGCGCTCGGTGCTGGTGGACAACGACCCCACCGCGCTCCTGTGCGACACCGGCGTGGCGTCACGCCCCGGCTTCTGGGGTGAGTTGTGGCGCCGCGTCGTAGCCTGGATGCTGCCGCCGACCGTCAATCAGGGCGATATGTCGGGCCTCTTCACGCTGCTGTTTCGCCGCGCCGGCGACGCGCAATGGATCGAATCGCTGGACGACGAGACGCTGGCGCGCGTGCGCGCGCTGCTGCGTCTGAAAGAGGACGACCCGGCAAAAGAACCCGATGCGTTGTCAACCCCCACGCCCGACGCGCTTGCCCGGCGGCTGGACCAGGCACTGACCAGCAGCATGCAGGTGCTCGTCAGCCAGGTGGGCGCCGTCGGACTCAGCCAGGATATCCGCTCCCGTGTGCCGGGCCGCGTCGAAGAATCGCCGTTTTTCACGCTGGAGGGCACCGCGGCAGAACTCTTCGACAGCACACCGGACACGCCGCACGAGGTGGTGGGCCAGCGCCTGAACGTGCTGCGCGCCTTGCTGGACGACTGCCGCGCGGCCGGCGACGCCGTCTATGAAGAACTCAAGCGCAACGGCGTCGCGGTCGACGTGGTCTACCAGATCGAGTGCATGAAGCTGCGCCTGGCGCGCATCGAACTGCTGCTGGGCGTGTGGATCGACCCCACGCAACGCCACCGGTACGCGCACCTGATGGCCGAGCTGATCCGCTGCACATTGGCCCGCAGCAGCATCCGGCATCTGGCGGCGTCGTCGCTCTTGCAGTTGGCGCGCCGCGTGATGGACCGCAGCGCGGAGACCGGCGAACACTACATCGCCCGCGACACGCTGGAATACATGGACATGCTGAAGGCGTCCATGGGCGGCGGCTTCGTCGTGGCGTTCACGGTGTACGTCAAGTTCATCATCACGTCGGCGCACCTGGACAAATGGGTCGAAGGCCTGCTGAATGCGCTGAACTACGCCGGAAGTTTTCTCGTGATCCAGTTCGCGCATTTCACGCTGGCCACCAAGCAGCCGGCCATGACCGGGCCTGCGCTTGCCCGCCGGCTGGACGCGGCCTACTCGCCCGACGGGCGCGAGGCCTTCGTCGACGACACGCTGGCGATGCTGCGTTCGAACGCCGCCGCGATCGCGGGCAACCTCGCCGTGGTGTTTCCGCTGGCCTGGGCGATTCAATGGTTGGCCATGCGGTTTCTGGAACAGCCTTTGATCGATGCCGACAAGGCGCAAGACACGCTGCAATCGTTGTCGTTCTGGGGACCGACGCCGCTGTACGCCGCGGTGACCGGCGCATTGATCTGGGTGTCCAGCCTGATCGCAGGTTGGGCCGACAACTGGTTCGCGCTGCATCGCGTGCACGACGTGATGGCGTACGGCCGGCGCACCCGCTACCTGCTCGGGGCGCGCGGCGCCGTTCGGTGGGCGGGCTTCTGGCGGCGCAACGTTTCGCAGATCGCCGCCAACGTTTCGCTGGGACTGATGCTGGGCCTGCTGCCGGCCCTCGTCAGCGCGCTGGGATCGACGCTGGAAGTCCGCCACGTGTCGCTCAGCGCCGGCCAGATCGCGGCCGCGATTGCGACGCTGGGCTGGGAGCTCGTGCATACGCAGGTGTTCTGGCTGGCCGTGGCGGGCACGGTGGCGACGGGCGCGCTGAACGTCATCGTCAGTTTTGCGCTGGCCTTCAACGTGGCGCTGGCATCGCGCGACATGCGCCGCGACGATCGCGTGTCGCTGACTGCCGGGGTGCGCCGCCGCATCCTGCGGCGCCCGGCGGCGCTGTTCTGGCCGGTCAAGTCGCGCGCCACGCCCGTGCAATCCTGACGCGCTGCGCTGGGCAGCCTGACTGACATGGTGCGCCTGAACGGACGCGGCCGTGGCGCCGCGTGTTCAGAACGTGATCGTGGCGGTGACCACGTCGCGGTATGTGCCGGGCCGGGGCGTCGTCTGCGCAGGCACGCGGCCATAGACCGTGAAGGTCTGATTGGCGCCCGTGCCCACGCCCGCCCGCGGCGCGCCGCCCGAGGCATCGCCCCAGACCGTGCCGTAGGCCGCATCCTGGTAGAGCTGATAGCTCACGGTGTCGGCGGCGGTCGTGTGCTTCATTTTGCGCGCCAGCACGTTGCCGGCGACCGAGCCGCCATTCAACGCCAGGGAGAAGGCGTTGGCGTTGGTGCATCGGACGGTGATCTGGCTGTTGGCCGTGACCGCGGCGCTCAACACGCCGCGCGGGGGAAACGCCATGTCCGTCGCGTTGATGGTGCAGTTCTTCTGCACGGTCGTGCGCACCACCAGCGGAATCGTGATGCGCTGCGTCGGCGCCGCCAGCGGGCAATTCGACAGGCCCGACAGCAGGCCGAACAGCACGTCCAGGCGGCCCGTCGTCGCATAGGTTTCGCTGTAGACGGTATTGGCGTTTCCGACCGTCGGCACCGTGGACTGCCCGCCCGGAAGCTTGCCGTAGAACCGGAAGGTGGTGGACACGTTGCCACCCCCCAGCAGCGGGCCGGTGAGCGTCCGCGACGTCGGCTGCCCGGCCGTCGCCGCGCCCCAGATCTGGGTCCGCGCCGCATCCGTGTACAGGTTGTAGTTCATGCGGTTCGTGCCCGCGCCCAGCGCGCGCGCCGCGATGGACGGACTGGTGTTGCCCACGCCCAGGCTGAAGCACAGCCTGGCGCCGATAGCGAGCAGCGAGAAATTGCAGGTCACCGAGACCGTTCCGTCCGCCACCGTGTCGCCCGGCAGCAGCGGATTGACCGTGCCGAAATCCAGCGTAGCGGTCGTGCCGGCCGACAGCGCGCAGGTGTTTGCCTGCGCCGAGCCGGCGTAGCCCGCGCAGACGCCCATGGCGCCAAGCAGCAGGGCGATTCTCATGGTTGCCCCCTTTCCAACGGCTCGCACACAATCGGTCCCAGCGTCGGCAGCGGATCGGCATCCGAGTGCGCGTAATCGAACTCGGCCTCGCACGACACGCCACCACCGCGCACCCGCAACCGGTTGGTCGCTGCCACGTCCTCCACGAACGTCAGGCCGTCGTAGCCCACCACCGTGCGCTTGCCGCTTTCGATGTGCGCAACCTCGGCCCCGACCGGCACGAAGGCCCCGTCCGGCAGCGTCAGGATCACCGAGGCCGCGTCGTACTTTTCCACCTTGAACGTGGTCAGCACGCCGGCGCCGGACTGCGGCACGACGACTGCCCGCGTCGAATCCAACCGCACGTCCACCGGCAGGTCTTCCGGGTCGATGGAGATGCGGTTGGTCTGATAGGCGTTCAGGTCCGGCACCAGCAGATGGCCACTGCCATTCGTGCGGCCCAGCCGGCGGTTTTCGTGCAGCACCGCGACGTCGGCCGCGCCATCGGTGGAGACCAGCGCGAAGCTATCGTTGATGCGGCGCGACGGGATCACGGTGCCGTCCATCATCACCAGCGACCCCGACGCCTGCACCGACGCCTGCGTCCGGCCGCCATAGTCCTGCACCAGCCCGCTCACCAGCCCGTACTGGCCCAGATACTGGAGCTGGCCCTGATTGAGCTGCATGCCGCCGCTGCGTCCGTTCTGCACCGCCCATCCCCAACCCCCCTCGTACGGCACGCTGCTCTGCGCGTTGACGCTGTAGGTGTCCTCGCCGCCTTGGCGGCCGACCGACACGCCGGCCTGCGCGCGCTCGCCCAGCATCACCGCCAGTCCCAGGAACACGCCCTCCGAATTCGTTTGTGAAAAGTCCTTGTACGCGCTCAGCGTCAGGACCACGCGGCTGTGCAGGTTGGCCGTGTACGAGGCCGACCCCAGCTTTGCCATCGGCACGTCCGGCATGCGGTAGCCGATGTAGCTCAGCGCCACGCTCTGCGAGCGGCCCAGCGGCATCGACACCGTCACGCGATCGGTCTGGCGCGGCACCGGCGCGTCTTCGCGGGAGCCCAGGTCGCCGTAGTTGCCGATCAGGCGCGTGACCTGCGTGTCCACGCTGAATTCCGACCGCACGTACTGGTAGCCCACGCTGGCCTGTCCGCCGCTGAAATCGCCCGCGCTGCCGGAGAGCGAGCCGCTCAGCACGCCAAGCTGCCCCATCTTCACCATCGCGCCGGCGCCCGCGTTGTACAGCCCCGGGCCGGCCTCGGTGTGCGCCTCCAGCGTCAGGTTGTCGGTGTAGCCGTAACGCCCAGACGCCGTCAGCACCGGTTTGCTGTCGTAGTCGAACGAGCGCACGCTGAACTGGCGGCGCACGAAGCCCGCCTCGACCGACCAGCTGGACAGCCCCGCCGCCAGCATCCGCGGGTCGATGTACAAGGGGACCGACGTGCTGACGGTGCGGCCCAGCGCGTCGCGCGTGATCAAGGTTGCCTGGCCCGCGCCGGTGATGCCCGGAATCTGGTTGACCACGAACGGCCCCGGCGGGACATTGCCCGAATACTGCTGCACGCCATTGACGAACAGGGACACTGACGACGGCACGACCGACGACGCGCTCAGCGACGAAACCGGAAAGGTGACCAGGTCCGGGCGCAACGCGAAATTGCGGCCCCATTGCACGCCGGCCACGCGCACCGAACGCGACCAGTTCAGCGATGAGGTGATCGTGTCGCCCAGACGCAGCGTGCGCAGCGTCTCCTGATCAGAGCGCGTCCAGAACGTGTCGTAGCGCACGTATTCATCGCCGCGGCCGCCGAAGTAGGCCGTGCCCGAATTGCTGAACACGCCATTCGAATCGAAATAACGCTGTTCGGAATACAGCGACAGCCCGTACTCGTAGTCGGTCTGCGCATAGGCGTCGTAGTTCACCACCACGCCGCGCCCGGCCGTCGCCAGCGGCGTGGCCGGCAGTCCGCGGGTATTCACCTCGTACGGCACGCGCAACGTGTCGGGCAGCACCAGATCCACCGACTGCGCGGCCGGGTTGTACACGTAGCGCAGGCCGGCCACGGCATCCAGGCTGACTTCGCGCGTCGCGGACATGCCGATCACGGACAGGTCCACGCCCAGCGAACGCAGCGCCGCGCCGCTGACGGACAGGCGGCCGTGCGTGTCGTGAAAGCGCAATAGCTGGGATGTGTTGACGCCGTTGATGCTGACCTCCAGGTACACGTCACGCTCGGCGATGCTGCCGAACGAGACCAGTTGACCGGGCACATCCGCCGCCTGGGCAGGCGCACCCAGCAGGAAGAGTGCGACTCCCAAGGCGCGTTGCCCGCGGAGACGGGTAGCGCGCACTGCCATAGACTGCCCTTCTGTGGTTGCCGGCGGGCCGAGCGGCGAGCCGGAACGCGGTCATGCGGTCAACGCGGGCTGACGGTGACCGTGTCGCCGTTGATCATTGCCCTGATCTTTATCGGCCCGGCCGCGCCCTGCTTTGCCGGAATGCTCCATTGGCGCGCCCGGTTGGCCAGCGCATAGCCCAGCAGCCCCTCTACCTCGGCCACCGGCTTGCCCGCCGCATTCAGGATCTGCAGCGCGGCCACCTGCGCATAGCGGCTGCCGCTGTTGGACAGCCTCACCACCCAGTCGCCGCCAGCGCGTTCCGCGCGCCACGCCAGCTCGGGTTCCGGAGATGGCGTCGTGCCGGACACGAACACCGGCACCGAATAACGCAGGCGCAGCACCACGCCATTCACGCCGGGCGAGGACGGGTCAGGAATTTCGTCGATGATGAGGCGGAACCCCTGCTGCAGCGACGGCGCGTTCTTGGACACGCGCACCAGCCGGACGAGCTGCTCGCCGCCAGGCGGCACCTGGATGATGGGTGGACTGGCCTGGATGTCGTCGGTTGGCGAGAGCACGTCGTCGCCGTCCGCCTGTTCCCAGCCGTAGATGCGCACCTGCCCGTAGATCGGCGTGGACCCGGGATTGCGCAGCATGATGCCGCTTGCTCCCTGCGTGGGCGCAAGCTCGACGAGCACCGGAGAGATCTGCAGGGCAGCCGCCACCGCTGCGCCGCCCCAGCCTGCCAGGCAGGCGGCAAGCAGCGCCCGAAAAAACATCCGCATCGGGCGGCCCCCTTAGAAGTAGACCGTCGCGGTAACCGTGGAAAAGTAGGTGCCGGGCGCCGGCGTGGTCTGGGCGGGCACGACGCCGTTCACCTGGATGGGCTGCGCGGCGCCGGTGCCGGTGCCGCCCACTCGCGCTGCAACGTCGGCATCGCCCCACACGACGGTCGTGCTGCCCGGTTTGTACAACTGATAAGCCACCGTCGCGGTATTGGCGCCGGTGCCGCTCAGAAATCGCTGGGCTTCCGTCGACCCCGTGCCCGTGCCCGCGTTCAGGCCGACTGTGTATACGGGGTGGTATTGCTGCACGTAACTGACAGGTTGGTATTGCCGGTAACCGCGGTATTCAGCACGCCCTGACTGCCGAAACTGAGGTCAGTCGCGGAAATGACGCAATTGGCCGTAATGGTAAGCGTGACGTTGAAATTGGCGGTGGCGGTCTGAGCGAGCGCTATGCCGGGCGCTGCACTACCGATAAACAAACACAGCGTCGCTGCGCGCAAGGTCGGGCGTTTCATGAGGTATGCCTCCACGGTATACGGTTGCACCATCAATCCTGCTGCGGATAATCGTACGTCCAAATATTGGTATGCGGCACCAAATAGTTTCATATACCAGGGGTATTTATTACGATTATTAACGAATCAGCCTGGAATACCGCACCGCAATAATCAACCTCTCCTTAGAGATCGTGGGAATTTCCGCTGTACATATTGTTGTGATTGAATTTCCGTAGCAGTTTCATTAAGTGACAATTACCGTCTGATTATCCAATCGGATAATCGCCCCGCATGACAGGTTTAATCGGGCGCGCACATCCTGAACTGCCGCCCTGACCCGGGCCCACCCTGGCGCGCATGCCGTCAGACGAAAAGCCCGAATTCAAACAGCGCATTAGAATCAGTGCCTACGAATCCGGACGCACCGGCCGGACGCCCTCGCAGCGCAGCCCATTCATGCTCTCGTTCTCCCGCAGCACCGTCTATCCGGCCGGCGTCGGCCTGCCCGCCGCCGAACGGCTGGGCGCACTCATCGCCGTCATGCTGGCGGTCTGTATGGCCAGCCTGGATACGGCCATCGCCAATACCGCACTGCCGACCATCGCGCGCGACCTGCAGGCCAGCGAGGCGGGTTCCATCTGGGTCATCAGCGGCTATCAGCTGGCGATGGTGGCCGGCTTGCTGCCGGCGGCCGCGCTGGGCGAAATCCTGGGTCACCGGCGCGTCTACATCGTCGGGCTCGCGGTATTCACGCTGGCCTCGCTGGCCAGCGGCCTGGCGCCGTCGCTGCCCGTGCTGGTGGCCACGCGCATTCTGCAAGGGCTGGGCGCGGCAGGCGTGATGAGCGTGAACGGCGCGCTGCTGCGCTTCATCTACCCCTCGCACATGCTGGGCCGCGGCCTGGGACTGAACGCCATGGTGGTGGGACTGTCGTTTGCCGGCGGGCCCACCGTGGCGTCGGCCATCCTGCTGCTCGGGTCCTGGCACTGGCTGTTCCTCGTCAATTTCCCCATCGGCATCCTGGCGGCGTTGCTGGCCCTGCGCGGCCTGCCCGACACCACGCGCTCCGGACACGGATTCGACGGCCTGGCCGCGCTGCTGTGCGCGATGGCGCTGGGGCTGCTTGTCCTGGCGACCAATGAACTTGCGCACGGCGCGCCGTGGCCGCGCGTGGCGCTGGAGGGCGGCTTGGCGGCGGCCAGCCTCTGGCTGCTGATGCGGCGCCAGGCCGGTCACCCCGCGCCCATCCTGGCGGTGGACCTGCTGCGCCGCCCTCTCTTTGCGCTCTCCGCGGCCACCGCCGTGTGCGCGTTCGCCGCCCAGGCGCTGGCCTTCGTGTCGCTGCCGTTCCTGTTCCAGTCGGTGCTGGGCTACAGCCAGGTCCAGACGGGTTTCCTCATCACGCCATGGCCCGTCGTCGTGGCCTTCATGGCGCCGATCGCGGGACGGCTGTCCGACAGCTATCCGGCGGGCATGCTGGGCGGCGTGGGGCTTGCTTTGCTGGCGCTGGGCATGGCCTTGCTGGCGCTGATGCCGGCCGACCCGTCGGTGCTGGACATCTCGTGGCGCATGGCGATCTGCGGCGCGGGCTTTGGTTTTTTCCAGTCACCCAACCTGCGCGCCATCATGACCTCGGCCCCGGCGTCGCGGGCGGGCGGCGCCAGCGGCATGATCGGCACGGTGCGCCTGCTGGGCCAAGCCACGGGTGCGGCCTTGGTCGCTGCGTGCTTCAACGTCTCGACCACGCACGGCGCCATCGCGGCCCTGTGGCTGGGCGGCCTGTGCGCCGGGCTGGCCTGCATCGCCAGCTTTGCCCGCCTGCGGTTCGACGCAACTGAACCGGCGCAGACCCCGGCGTCGCGCTGATACGCCAATAGTCCGATGACAACGTCATCACGCAACACTATTGCCGATCGTGTCGATATATTCGGGCGGTACGACGTCATATTCGTAAGATGTGCAACATCCGCTAAATAAGGTTCTGGCGGGGCCGTTGTCCTTATGCAGGCTTGCTGCACCTTTGGGACGACGTGCATGACACAGTTTCTGAAAGACATCACCATTCGCCGCATGATCCTGGGCACCTTGCTCGTGATCAGCCTCTTCATCGCCGGCTTGTCGGCCATCAGCGTCCATGGGCTGCGCAGCGCAGAGGAAGCGCTCGCAGCCAGCAACGAACTCCTGCACGAGGTATCGGCGCTTTCCCGCGTCAACGACCAGATCATGCGCGCGCGGCTGCGGCTGTCGCGCCAGCTGGAATACGTGGCCGGCGGCCAGAAAGACCAGGCCGCGGCCGAAGGGCGCAGCATCGACACCGCGCTGACCGAAGCGAAGAAGCATCAGGCGCAATTCATCGAGCTGGCCCGGCGCGACGCCCCGGCGGCGTTGCTGGACGCCATGCGTTCGGGATTTGACGCGCTGGCCGACGGCATTGCCGTGCAGCGCCGGCATCTGGATGCGGGCGAGGTCGACAAGGCGCGCGCCCAGGCGTCCGGGCCGGTGGTCACCGCCAGCCGCAGCTTCGGCAAGAGCATGGAGGAATACGAGGCGTACGCGCAGGCGCGCGAAGTCCAGCTGCTGGGCAATGCCGATGCCAACCGCCGCCAGGCCTATATCGGCATGGGTGTGGTGCTGGGCATCTGCCTGCTGCTGTTGATCCTGGGCGACCGCTACGTCTTGTATTTCGTCAAACGTCCGCTGGATTCGCTGAAGGGCCACTTCCAGCGCATCGCGGGCGGCGATCTGACCACGCCGATTCCGTCGTTCGGCAGGAACTGCGTGGGCCAGATCATCCCCTTCCTGCAGGACATGCAGGCGAGCCTGGTGCGCACCGTGCATGCCGTGCGCGACGGCGTCGTCGAGATCAACACGGGTTCCAGCGAGATCGCGGCGGGCAACCAGGACCTGTCCAGCCGCACAGAACAGCAGGCAGCGTCGCTGGAGGAGACCGCGGCCAGCATGGAACAACTGTTGTCCACCGTGAAGAGCAACGCTGAAAATGCCCGCATGGCCAACGAGATGGCCGCCACCGCGTCCGAGGTGGTGCAGCGCGGCGGCGACGCCGTACAGGCCGCGGTCAGCACGATGCGCAAGATCGCGCAGGATTCCAGCCGCATCGAGGACATCGTCGGCGTGATCGACGGGATTGCGTTCCAGACCAACATCCTGGCGCTGAACGCGGCGGTGGAAGCGGCCCGCGCGGGCGAGGAAGGCAAGGGCTTTGCCGTAGTGGCCGCCGAGGTCCGGTCGCTGGCGCAGCGCAGCGCCAGCGCCGGCAAGGAGATCAAGCAATTGCTGGACGCCTCGGGCGCCACGGTGCAGGCCGGCTCGGCGCAGGTCGAGGCGGCGGGCCTGACGATGACCGAGATCCTGGAGACCATGGAGCGGCTGACGATGCTGGTGAACGACATCGCCACCGCGTCCAACGAGCAGGTGACCGGCATCGACCAGGTCAATACCGCCGTCACGCAGATGGACCAGGTCACGCAGCAGAACGCGGCGCTGGTCGAGGAAGCCGCGGCGGCCGCGTCGTCGCTGGAAACGCAGGCGCAGCGGCTGCAGGCGGCGGTCAGCGCATTCCGGCTGCCGG
The DNA here is from genome assembly GCF_002331005.1 of Achromobacter sp. UBA2119. NCBI lineage: Bacteria > Pseudomonadati > Pseudomonadota > Betaproteobacteria > Burkholderiales > Alcaligenaceae > Achromobacter > Achromobacter sp. UBA2119. Next base: position 72,776 of record NZ_DCYD01000014.1, read on the forward strand.
CGCAGGGACAGGGCGCCGCGCAGCAGGCGGTGCAAGCCTACGGCCAGCCGGCGCTGCTGACTGCGTAGCGGTCGGCAATGGCGCGGGGAGCGGGGGCCGCATTTCGGCCCTGCGCTCAGCCCTGCGCTGAACCCCGCATTTCAGCGCCCGCATTTCAGCACCCGCATTTGAGCCGGCGCATTTCAGCCCTCGCGTTTCAGCCCGCGCGCGGCGACAGTTCAATCACGCAGGCGTCGATGCCGTCTTGCGCGCTCAGGCAATACCGGCCAAGCGCATCCTGCCCTTCGGCATGCAGGCAATCGTAGCGCGAGGCCAAGTGATGCTGCGCGCCTTCCCGCTCAACCGTCAGATCGGCGCCAGCATTGAACACCAGCACGCTCGACGCGCTGCTGTGAAACACCCAGGGCTCTGCGCCGCGCACCCATTGCAGACGGGCGTGCCACCGGTCGGGCGCGTAGATCAGATTGAAGTCGCGGATCGGGCCGTCGAGCAGGCGGCACGCCACCTGTGAATCCCCGGAAAACGCATACGCGACGCGCGGCGCCAAAGGCGGCTGGCGCTGCCCGTCCACCGTCAGCTCGATACCGCGGCCTTCCAGCACGGTGATGATCCGCCGATGTCCGCCAAAGGCAGAAAAACCGCCATCCTGCGCGACGTCGGCCAGCGAGAGACGCCAGCCGAACGACGCGGTATGGCCGCCCGGATTGCAGGCGACTTCCTGGGTCGTGCCGCCGCCGTTTCGCCAAGGCATGCGGGGATAGTCCGCGGCCCGGTACAGCCGCACGTCAGAGGGGATCATGGCCACGGATTAGTCCTGTTGGGTCGGGCGGAAGCCAGGCGAAATTATAGGGTGGCCGATGCGGGTGTCCGACGCAGGCGACAGCGTCTGCCCGCGCTCCGCCTGGACGCGCCCCCTCGAAATCCGTATACTCCCCCCCTGTATCGAATCGGAGCCTGCCGTGCCGCACTCCCCCGAAGAAAAGAAACGCGTTGTCACGCGCCTGCGCCGCATTCAGGGGCAGGCGTTAGCATTGGAACGCGCGGTGAACGAAGGCACGGAATGCGGCGCGCTGCTGCAGCAGCTGGCGGCATTGCGCGGCGCCACGAACGGCCTGATGGCCGAAGTGCTGGAAAGCCATCTGCGGGAAACCTTCCTGCAGTCTACTCAGGCGAATCCGCCCGACCCCAGGCCCGAGACCGAATCGCAGATCGATGACCTCATGCGCATCGTCCGTTCCTATCTGAAATAACCCCATCTACGTGGAGCATCGCTATGAAATCACGCGCAGCAGTCGCATTCGGCCCCGGCAAGCCCCTGGAAATCGTTGAAATCGACGTCGCGCCGCCGCAGCGCGGTGAAGTGCTGGTGCAGATCACGCACACGGGCGTCTGCCACACGGACGCCTTCACGCTGAGCGGCGACGATCCCGAAGGCCTGTTCCCGGCCGTGCTGGGTCACGAAGGCGCGGGCGTGGTGGTGGAAGTGGGCGAAGGCGTGACCTCGCTGAAACCCGGCGACCATGTCATTCCGCTCTACACGGCCGAATGCCGCGAGTGCAAGTTCTGCCTGTCGGGCAAGACCAACCTGTGCCAGAAAGTGCGCGCCACGCAGGGCAAGGGCGTCATGCCGGACGGCACCTCGCGCTTCAGCTACGAAGGCAAGCCGCTTTATCACTACATGGGCTGCTCGACGTTCAGCGAGTACACCGTCGTCAACGAAATCTCGCTGGCCAAGATCAACCCCGCCGCCCCGCATGAAAAAGTCTGCCTGCTGGGTTGCGGCGTGACCACCGGCATCGGCGCGGTGCACAACACCGCCAAGGTCAAGGAAGGCGACACCGTTGCGGTGTTCGGGCTGGGTGGCATCGGCCTGGCGGTCATCCAGGGCGCGGTGCAGGCCAAGGCCGGCCGCATCATCGCGGTGGACACCAACCCCAACAAGTTCGTGCTGGCCAGCGCCATGGGCGCGACCGACTGCATCAATCCCAAGGACTACGACAAGCCCATCCAGGAAGTCATCGTCGAACTGACCGACGGCGGCGTGGACTTCTCGTTCGAATGCATCGGCAACGTGCACGTGATGCGCGCCGCGCTGGAATGCTGCCACAAGGGCTGGGGCGAAAGCATCATCATCGGCGTGGCCGGCGCCGGTCAGGAAATCAGCACGCGTCCGTTCCAGCTGGTGACGGGCCGCGTGTGGCGCGGCTCAGCGTTCGGCGGCGTCAAGGGCCGCACGCAGCTGCCGGGCATGGTCGAAGACGCAATGAGCGGCAAGATCGACCTCGATCCCTTCGTCACGCACACGCTGCCCCTGGACCGTATCAACGAAGCCTTCGATCTGATGCATGAAGGTAAGTCGATCCGGACGGTGATCCACTACTGACGTAAGCGTTCTCGCGGTAGACGCGTTCGGTATTGCCGACGAAGGTCGCCAGCGAGAACTCCTTGAGCGCCGTGCTGCGCGCATCCACGCCCATGGCGTGCAGCACGCCGTGGTTCGCCAGGATGTCCGACAGCGTCCGGGCCACCGATTCCGGGGACCCGGGCGGCACGATCCATCCATTGCGGCCCTCGGTGACGTTTTCCGTCAGGCCGCCCACGCTCGACACGATGACCGGCTTGCCCGCGGCCATCATCTCGCGGCACGCGAACGAAATCGTCTCCAGCCTGGACGACAGCACAAATCCCACATCCAGCGCCGCCAGCACGGGCTCCACGTTGTCGAGCAGGCCGGTGAAGACCACCTGATCCTGCATGCCCAGCTCGGCCACCCGGTTGAGCATGTCATCGCCCGGCATCGCGCCGGCAATCAGGACGGCGACCTGGCTGCGCTGGCCGGCGGGCAGCAGCGACACCGCAGCCACCATGTCGATCCAGCTCTTGTAGTCCGCCGTGCCGGCATTGCTGCCGATCACCAGCCGGTCGCGCAGCGCGGGCGGCAGAAAACGCGCGCGCGCCTGGGCAGTTTCCGTGCGGCAGGCCGGACGGTATTTCTCGGTGTCCACGCCGTTGTGCACCACGCGCAGATCCTCGTTGCGAAACACCGACTGCTTCATGCGCCGGAATGTGTGGCTGCACACGCAGATGACGCGGTTCGTGCCCCACTTGGCGCGCAGGCGCACGCCCAGGCTGTTGGCATCGCGGTCGTTATGCTGCGTGTACACGATGAACGGGCGCTTGCGTCCCATGCCCATGGTGGCCAGCATGCAGAGCCGGTGATCGGCCGAACCATTGACGTGGATGACATCGAACTGTTCCTGGCGGACCAGGTTGCGCAGGCGGCGCAACGCGGCAAGCTGTTCGAACAGCTTGCCCTTGAATTCGAGATCGACGGTGCGCAGACCGGGCAGGGCCTCGGCTTCGGCCAGCAGGCGGCTCTTGCGCGGCGCGCCTATCGTGACCTGCGATTTCTGGCACAGGATGCGGGCCAGCGACATCACGTACGTCGTGTGACCGCCGCCATCGCCCTGATGGAAATTGGTGTAGAGGATCTTCATGATTCGGGTCTCGTCGGCGGTTGCGAGGAGGGGTCTTCCAGCAAACAACTCCAATGCCGTTTTTCAAATATGTCGTCGCCCAGCCGGCTCAGCAGCGACAGGTTGTAGACCTGGACACCTCGCGCCCGCAGCAGCTTGCCGGCCTGCCGGAACGCGGGTTCGATATGACCCGCAAACTGGCGGTCCAGCGCGGTGGGCAACTGCGCGCCGGCGCTTTCGTAGAAACGCGGGCCCGCCGTGGCCGTCAGGTCCAGCCCATGCAGGTACACCGTCTTGGCGCCCAGCCAGGCCAGCAGCTGCAACGCCGTGTACGCCACCGTTCCGCCGCCAAACAGGCCGCGGGCGGCATTCAGGCTGAAGCCGTGCGCGTGCATCGGATGATGCGCATCGAACAACACCAGTTCCTCGTCAGCCCGCAGTTGGGCCTCAAGCGCCGCAGGTTGCGCACGCGGCCGTTGCGCGCGCTGATGCACTTCCTCGAACAGTGCGATGCGGCAACGCACTGCCCGATCGTCGAACAGCAGCGCAATCCAGCGGTAGACCTCGGGCGTCACAAACAGCACCAGGTCCTGCGCCAGCACCTCGGCCACCAGGTCGCGGCGCTTCTTCACGAACCCCGCGTCCAGCATGGCGTAATAGTCAAACCGCAGCGCCGGATGGCGGGCGCGCAGCGCGATCGAGCCATTCACGCCCATCACGGTACGCATGCGGCATTGGGCGTAGTCGATCTGCGCGACAGAGGGTCCGCTGAGAATCAGGTGCGCATCGCCGCCGATGCCTCGCGGCAGTTCGGCCAGCGGGAGGGTCTTGGGGCCGCGCACCCCATGCAGATTGCAGCCGGTCAGACGTTCCGGCCCGTCGCGGCGCACGGTCACGAAGGGCCAAAGCGTTTCGTTATGACGGTCCGCCCTGGACCGCGTGTAGCGGTACAAATAGCGCAGCCCCTTGGTCACGGGGCGCGAGCGCAGCAAGCGGGGGACGAGCGCAAGACGGTGCATGATGGTTGCGCGGGTGCCGCGGCGTAGCCTTACAACGGCCTGATTCTACGCAGCGCCATTTGGGAAAGCGCGAGGGGATTATGTGAGATGTAACCCTTTGAAGACTTGGACAATCCGCCCCCAAATATTCCTGATGCGGCGTCTGCTGCGGCCCCTTCTTTTACGGCAGGAAAAAATCCCATTCGCCCCCACGGGATGCCCAGGCGGCATGAGTGACATGACTCCTGCCGATGGTGTCCCCCGTATGGACGACACGTTTAGCGGCGATTACGTTTTGCGCCAAACAAGTCGTCGTCTGATATTGTTCCCCCATCCTTCCTACGCTTTCCCCGTCCCCTCATGAGCGCCATCCGCCCCGACCACCCCGACCTGCAGGACGCCATCGCGGATGCCATCAGCACGGCCACGCGCGGCGCCGGCCGCGTCAACATCCTGGTTGCCGGCAAGACGGGCGTGGGCAAGAGCACGTTGCTCAACGCGGTGTTCCGCGGCGATCTTGCCCGGACCGGCGCGGGCAAGCCCGTCACCCAGACCACGCAGGAATTCACCCGGCCGGGCCATCCGCTCACGATCATCGACACGCGCGGCCTGGAAGTCGGCGACTACGAGGGTTCGCGCGCGCAGCTTGCCGAGCTAATCCAGGAACGCTCGGCATCCGACGACCAGGATCGGCACCTGCACGTGGCTTGGCTGTGCATCCAGGACAGCAGCCACCGCGTCGAAGATGCGGAAATCGAACTGTGCGACATGCTGGACAAGGCCGGCATCCCTGTCGTGGCCGTGCTGACCAAGGCGCGCAAGAACAGTCCGTTCGTCGAAGAGGCCCGCAAGCTGTTGCCACGCGCCCGGCAGGTCGTCGCCGTGCGCGCGTTGCCGGAATGGATCGAGGAACTGGACGCCGAATTGCCGCCCATGGGGCTGGACCGCCTGATCGAGGTGACGGCCGAGCACGTGCCCGAGGCGCAGCAGCGCGCTTACGCCAACGCGCTATCCACCCGCAACAAGAAGGCCCTGGAAGTAAAAAAAAAGCGGGCTGAGATCGAGGTGAACGTGGCCGCGGGTCTGGCCGCCTCGGCCGCCGCAGCACCCATTCCGTTCTCGGACGCCTTTGCGCTGGTGCCGATCCAGGTCGGCATGATCGCCAAGATCGGCATCACCTTCGGCATGGAACTGAACACCACCGCGATCACCACGCTGGTCACGTCCACGCTGGGCGCATCGGCCGCCACGCTCATCGGCCGCTCGGTGGTCTCGGGCATGCTGAAGTTCATCCCGGGCGCGGGTAGCGCCGTCGGCGGCACCATCGCGGCCACCACCGCCGGCGCCATCACCAAGCTGCTGGGCAATGCCTACATCGCGGTGCTGCACGACTTCTGCCTGAAGAACCCCGGCAAGGACATCGACGTCGCCATGATCGCGCAGGCACTGAAGCAACGCGTCAAATTCTGATCGCGGGCCGATGCAATGAAATGCGTTTGTACGACACGATTCGATAGATTGGTCTTTTTCGTGACGGTAAGGTAAATATTGCCGGCTTCACGACGTAAATCCGTATAACCCCTAGTTCTTCAGGGCACATCCGCGCAGGCGCGTTGCCCCAACGCGGCCGGAGCGCGAGCCCGCCGCATCCAATGATCCTCGCCAATTCCGACGTCATGTACCGCCACCTGGTGCAAGGCGTCGTCGACTACGCCATCTACATGCTCAACCCGGATGGCACCGTCGCCAACTGGAACGCCGGCGCGCAGCGCGCCAAGGGCTACACCGCCGCAGAAATCGTCGGGCGCCACTTTTCCTGCTTCTACACCGTGGAAGACCAGGCACGCGGCGTTCCGCAGCGCGGCCTGGCCACCGCGCGCGAAACGGGCAAGTTCGAAGCCGAAGGCTGGCGCGTGCGCAAGGACGGCACGCTGTTCTGGGCGCACGTCATCATCGATGCCATCCACGACGACTCGGGCGCGCTGATCGGCTTTGCCAAGGTCACGCGCGACAACACCGAACGCCGCGAACGCGAACAGCAGCTGTTGAAGGCCAAGCAAATGGCCGAGCACTACAACAGCGAACTCACGTCCATGTCGACCTTCCTGCAGGCGGTGGTGTCGAACATCCCCTCCTGCGTACTGGTGCTGGATGCCGTGTCGCGCAAGTTCCTGCTGGCGAACCGGCAGGCCGAAGAAACGTTTGGCGGCAAGCCGGGCGGTTTGCAGGGCAAGACGGCGCAAGAAGCCCTGCCCGAACTGGTGTGCGCGTTCTTCGACCGCCTGACCAACGACGCGCTGCGTTCGGACGGCGCCATGCGCGAAGAGGAAGAAGAGCTGGCCACCGCGCGCGGCCCGCGCACACTGCATACCAAGACGCTGGCGTTTCACAGCAATGATCCGCGCTCGCGCTACGTGTTGCTGATCGCGGACGACGTCACTGACGAGAATGCCGCGCACGCGCAGGTGCGCTACATGGCGCACCACGACACGCTGACGGGCATGCCCAACCGCCGCCTGTTCCGCGACCGGCTGCTGAGCGCGCTGGGCGCCAGCCGCGAGCGGTCGACCGCGGTGCTGTGCCTGGATCTGGACAACTTCAAGAGCGTGAACGACACGCTGGGCCATCAATACGGCGACGAACTGCTGCGCCTGTTGGCCAAGCGCCTGTCAAAGCACCTGCGCGAACAGGACACGCTGGCGCGGCTGGGCGGCGACGAATTCGCCATCGTGCTGCCCAACATCGCCGAGCAGGACGACGTGCGCAAGCTGGCCGAGCGCCTGATCGAGGCGGTGCGCCAGCCGTTCGAGATCGCCGGGCACACCGTGCCCGTCAGCGTGAGCATCGGCATCGCCATATCCGAATCACAGGCGCTGTCGGCCGATCACCTGCTGCGTTACGCCGACATGGCGCTGTACGAGGCCAAGCGCAACGGCCGCAACTGCCTGGCGTTCTTCGAGCCTGAAATGGAAGCCGCCGCGCTGCGGCGCCACGAGGTCGAGATGGATCTGCGCCAGGCGATCATCTCGCATCAGCTGCAGCTCCATTACCAGCCCATCATGGACGTGAGCCACGTGCGCATCGTGTGCCGCGAGGCGCTGATGCGCTGGCAGCATCCGAAAAAGGGTCTGATCATGCCGCAGGACTTCATCCCCATCGCGGAAGAAACCGGCCTGATCCACGAACTGGGCGCCTTCACGCTGCACGAGGCCTGCGTCGAGGCCATGCGCTGGGACGACCACGAAACCGTGGCGGTCAACCTGTCGGCCAGTCAGTTCACCAACGGCGCGCTGGTGTCGCTGGTGGAGTCCGCGCTGTCCAAGTCCGGCCTGCCCGCGCGCCGGCTGGAACTGGAGATCACCGAATCGGTGCTGCTCACCAATTCCTCGGGCAACCTGGCCACGCTGCACCGCTTGAAGGAACTGGGCGTCAAGGTGGCGCTGGACGACTTCGGAACGGGTTATTCGTCGCTGGGTTACCTGCGCACCTTCGAGTTCGACAAGATCAAGATCGACAAGTCGTTCACGCAGGACGTCGAATCCAGCCGCGAGGCGCTGGCCATCATCCGCGCCATCAACGGCATCGGCCGCAGCCTGGACATTCCGACGACGGCCGAGGGTGTGGAAACACCGGCGCAGCTGGAACGCCTGACGGCGGAGGGCTGCTCGCACTTCCAGGGCTATCTGCTGGGTCGACCTGTCTCGCACGGCGACACCGCCGCCGATGCGGCGCCGGCGAGAAACGGACCCGGCGCGGCCCCTTGAAATAAGACGTCTGCGGCGCGCGCCGCAGACCTATACTTTGAAAACACCGGCCGCGATGCGACGCGCCATCGCGCCGGTGTGTTGCGCCTGGCGCGCCGGCTGTTCAAGCACGCAATGCCTTTGCAGGCATGCGCGGGGAGAGCCCCATGACACGCAAATACATCGATTGCCGCGAGTATCCGAGCGAGATGAACTGCTCGGTCGCCTTGTCCGCGGACTCGGACGAGGAGTTGCTGGAAGCCGCGGTGCAGCACGCCACCACGGTGCACAAGCACGCTGACTCGCCCGAACTGCGCTCGCAGCTCAAGTCCCTGTTCCACATCGGCACGCCGCCCGCCGAAGCGCCCCGCCGAGGCTGACGGCAACGCCTGCGGGCGCGCCGGGCCGGCAATTTTCCGCCGGCTCGGCGCGCCCGCCTCCTTCCCCGTATTGCGACGGCGTCACGCCGACCGCGCTACACGTTCTGACCCGCCTCGGCCACCCAGCACAGCGTGTTGACCAGCGCCATCTGTTCCGGCGTCTGGCAGCGCACCGACAACAGGGCGGGGCTGGCGACCAGGACCGCCAGCGCCTTGGCCCGCGACACCGCCACGTTCAGGCGGTTCCTGCTGAACAGGAACTCCATGTCGCGCGGCATGGTCTCGCCGCTGGAGGTGGCCATGGAAATGATCACCACCTGCGCTTCCTGGCCCTGGAACTTGTCGACGGTGCCTACTCGCGCACCCTCGGGCAGCGCCTGCCGCAGCGTGTTGACCTGCACGTTGTAGGGCGCCACCACCAGCACGTCGTCGGGCGTCATCGGCACGGCGTGCCCATGCTTGTCCAGATAGCGCTGCCGCATCAGGCTGGCGTACAGCGCGGCGACTTCGCGCGCTTCCTCGTCGCTGGACTGCGCGTTGCCCTCGTGCACGACCGGCACGTACCGGATGCCGCTGGCGGCCAGCGCGTCCGCAGCGTCCGCGCCCAGCACCAGGCCCTGGCCCGCGGCCGATTCCGCGGCGCGCAGCCGGCCGTCGTAGATGGCGTCTGAAATGAAGCCGCAGATTGCCGGGTGCATGCGATAGGACGTGTCCAGAAAGATGCCGCGATCAGCCGCGATGGTGGCGTGGCCGTTCAAAAGGTATTCCAGCGTGGATTCGCCCGAGCGGCCGGGATGCGTGCCCTTGGTCGGCTGGCCAAGCTGCATCTGGTCGCCCAGCAGCACGATGTTGCGCGCGCATTGGCCCAGCGCGACCAGATTCGCCAGGCTGACCTGCCCGGCTTCATCCACGAACAGATAATCGAACTGCTGCTGGAAATCAGCCCGGCTGAACAGCCACGCCGTGCCCGCCACCAGTTGATGGCGCGCCAGGTCGATCCTGTCGTTGGCAAAGACGTCTTCGATGAAGTCGCCGTTGAAACAGGAGTCGTCGCCCTCCTTGCCCGACTTCTTGGCGCCGGTGAACGTCAGGCCCGCCTCGCGCGCCGCCTTCTCCAGGCCGGCCAGCAGGTTGTTGATGGCGTGATGGCTGTTGGACGTGACCGCGATGCGCTTGCCCTGGCGCAGCAGGTTCACCAGCACGCGCGAGCCGGTGTAGGTCTTGCCCGCGCCGGGTGGGCCTTGCAGGAAGAGGGTGGTCTGGTCCATGCGGCCGACGATGTCCACCACCTGATCCAGCAGCGTCGCGCCCGGGTCGGCCAGCGGGGTGCCGGGCGGTACGCCGTCAATGCGCGGCGGCTCGTGCTTGAGCAGCGCATCCACCGCGCGGAACGGCGTGCTGGCGCCATCGTCCGAGGCGAGCAGCGCGTCGCCGTAGCGGAACATGGCGTTGGCCAGTTCGTCGATGCTGACCGGCCTGCCCGGCCCGAGCGACAGGCGCTGCGGCGGCGTCGCCTTGCGCGACAGGGTGAAGGTGGCGACGCCGGCCGCAGGATCCACCGTCAGCCGGCTGATCGCCGGCCCGCCGCGCACGTCCGTACAGGCCGACCCGGTGCGCAGCTTGGTCTGCTGCGCGGGAAACCGGTAGGTGTAGCGCAGCGACTGCGCCACCGGTTCGGGCGCCACAGTGTCATCGCGCACCAGTCCGGCCAGGCATTCGTTGTTTTCCATCAGTTCGGCATCGGTCGCCTCCATGCGGGCGAACATGGCCCACCATTCCGGCTTCTGTTCGCGGCGATGAAAATCCAGCAACTGGTAGACCAGCGCGCGATAGCGGTCGCGCGCTGACCAGTCCAGCTCGTCGGCGGGCAGGGAGCCAAGCAACGCGGCGCGGTACGGCTCCAGGCGCAGTTCGGCTGCGGTCTTTTCGCCGACCTGGAACCGGGCGGCGTCGATCTGCTGCTGCGAGTCGCGGCGGTTCGCCCACGGCATGCCGTCAGGACGCAGCGCGCACAGCCATTCGCGCAGCTTGTACGTGGACAGCACGTCGTCGCGGTTGTAGTCGGCGATGTCCTGCAGCAATTGCGCCTCGCCGGTGCGCTTCCAGCGCTCGTAGTAGACGATGCTGGCGCCGGCGTTGGTCACGCCGCCCTCGCGCTGCGACAGGTAGAAATGTTCGATGTTCTTGATGGAGTACCCCGGCTCGGACACGCGCACGCCTTCGCGCACGACCTGGTACAGATCCACCAGCTTGTTCATGCGCAGCAGGTTGTCGACCTCTGCCTCGCGCGTGGCGTGCACGGACATCAGCTTCTTGATCGCCGTCGCCTCGTAGGGCGCGTAGTGATAGATGTGCGCATCGGGATGGCGGTGCAGCCGCGCCACGACGTAATCGATGAAGGCCTCGAAGGCCAGCTTCTCTTCGCCGCGGTTATGCGCCCAGAACGGCACGAAGCGCCCGTGGCCGTCATCGATGACGTACAGTCCGAACAGGTACTCCAGCCCGCCTTCCTCCAGCGGATCGCCTTCCATGTCGAAGAACATGTCGCCCGCGTCGGGCTGCGGCATGCGTTCAAAGCCGCGCAGCGCGGTGTCGTCCGGGTCTTTGGCGATGCGGTCCCAATGGCGGCCGCCGTCGGTCCGGGCGCGCAGCTGCAGCGCCGCCTGCGATCGCAGCTTGGAGAGGATGGCGGGCTCCAGGCGCGCCACGGCCGCATCGGGCGCCAGCGTGCCCAGTTGTTCCAGCGTGCGGATGCCCTGCGCGTTCAGCTTGCGGATCTGCTGCCGCGTGATGTTGGCGACCAGCGACAGGTGATCGTCTTCCGCGCGGCGTGCCTTGCACAGCGGATCCCAGCGGCACTGGGCGCATTTCTCATAGGGGTCGGGATACGTGGACGCAGCGTCCCGCTGATCGACGTGCGCCTCGAAGCGGCGCATGACCTGGCGGAAGTAATGGGCATAGTCGGCCACGCGCAGGGTCACCTCGCGGCCGCTGCCCAGCACCACGTGCATGTGCTGCGGCGCCGCGCCCTGTTCCAGGCCCAGCAGCCATGAATAGAACGAGAGCTGGATCGCGAACTTGGCGCGCGCCGACCGCGCCAGCTTGGTGTCGCTGGCCTCGTAGCTGTAATCGCCCAGGCGTGAAGGGCGTTCGGTCTTAAGCAGGAAATCGGCATGGCCGATGTATTGGCCATGCCGAAACGCCGCCTGGTAGATGACATCCGCGCCGTCGGCCATGGCCTCGCGCGTCCGGGCCAGGCGCGCGGTCAGCCCGTCGCCCGCATCGCTGACGTCGACGATGTACCGGCCGCTCGCGCGCAGCCGTTCAAGATACGCGCGCTCGTGGTCCAGCCCCTTCTGCTGGATCAGTTCGAGCTGCTCGTCCTCTGGCGCGGCCGGCAACGGCGATTCGAGGTTGAGCAGATCCAGCGTGGTGAGGTGCTCGCATTCCAGGAAACCGACCAGGTCGGAGGCGGAAAACAACAGGCGGTCGCCGGTTTTTTGCATGGTGCGTAAATAGGCCGGGCGCAATTTGCGGAGGCCAAGAATAGCAAAAGAGGAATTTGGACATTATCCGGCCAATACCTGAGTAATCCCTTGAAATCCGTTCCGATTAATTCAACCCTGAATTGTCCGAATGCGGTTTCATAATCCAGTCTGTTTCAGTAAATGGAAGCGACATGCCTGGTTTGTTCGATACGTTTAACTGCAGCCTTGGCCGCGTCGCGGCCCATTCAAACGGCGGGCGGTTCGCATGAAACTTCGCTCCCTCGATATCCCTGATCCCCTGGTGGAAACGCTGCGCGCGGCGCGTCTGATCGTCGTCGTGACGGGATCGGGCCTGAACCCCGCCAGCCGCCTGCCACAAACCCGCGATGGCATGCGCGGCCTGTGGGCGCGCTACGATGCCGCGGCCCTGGCGACCGATGCCGGCTACCGCAACGATCCGTCGCTGGTGTGGGCCTGGCACGAGGAACGGCGGCGCCGCGCGCTGCTGGCCACGCCCAACGCGGCGCACCGCGCCATTGCGGCGCTGGCCGGTCGCGTGCCGGGCACGTTCGTGGTGACGCAGAACGGCGACACGCTGCATGAGCAGGCGGGCAGCCCGCGCATCCTGCATCTGCAAGGCCGGTTCGACCAGCCGCGCTGCTCGGGCTGTGGCATGCCCCACACGCTGACCGCCCCGCCGGACAAGTCCGCGCGGCACGGCCCGTACCCCGCGCCGCCCGCCTGCCGTATCTGCGGCGAACTGGTGCGCCCGGGGCGGTTGTGGCACGGCGAGGCGCCCGCGCCCGCCGTCTGGCGGGTGGCCAAGGGGCTGGTGGCCAACGCCGATCTGATCTTGACAGCGGGCACGTCGTGCCAGACATCCGCGGCGGCCGAGCTCTGCTACGAGGCGGTCGGATGCGGCGCGCAGCTGGTGCAGATCAATCCCAATCCGACAACGCTGGATCGCGTGGCGACGCACAGCATCCGGGGCGCGGCAGAGAAAGTGCTGCCGCTGCTGCTGGCGCGCGCCTGGCCCGCCGATTGACGCCGCGGGCGGCGGACTAGAGGTAGCGGCGCGCCAGTTCGCGGGCCTCTTGGGCAAAGCGGGCGCGGATGTCGTCGGGTTCCAGCACCTCGATCGAGGACGCGTGCCCGTGCAGCAGTTGCCACAGCATGACGGACGGGCGCACGGTGGCTGTCAGCGTGAAGCCGCGCTCGTCCTCGTCGATCATCTGGTCCGCCGACAACCAGAATTCGCGCAGCGGATGACGCTGGCGCCGGCCATCGTCCAGCACCGGTTCGGCGGCGTGCAGACGGATGCGGGTTTCCTCGCCCGGATCGAAGTTCAGCGCTTCCTCGCGGCGCACGAAGTCCTGCAGGTCGAACGTGGGATCCATGTCCGCCGCCTCGTCCAGCAGCCGGACCTCGGACAACCTGTCCATCCGGAACAGGAAACGCCTGCCCGGCTGGCGCACCCCCCACGCCACCATGTACAGCACGCCCGCGCGGTCGACCATCGCCAGCGGCGTCATGACGTACAGGCGGTCGGCGGGCTTCTTCTCACCGAAGGGCGTGTTGCGGAACGACAGCTTGCGGTTGAAGTACAGCGCGCCGCTGACCTGGCGGTAGACCTCGGCAGACACCGTGGGCAACACGGTGGGATGGGTGCCGTCGATGCGCAGGATCTTGCGCGCCCAGTCGTGTGCCGGCCCGATCCCGGGCTGTGAGCGGTGCGTTTCCAGGTAGCGCCACGCGCTGTCGAAGGTGGTCTCCAGATCATCCAGCACGACGGCCGGCAGGTGGCGATCGGCCACCTGCTTGAGCGCGCACATCGCCATTGCCATGTTCGCGTTCATGTTCTGGATATGGAAATCGGCGCGCTGGATGGTGCGATACCAGAGCTTGCCGCGCGTGGCGCCCACGCTGCCGACGCTGTCCAGCTTGAGCAGCGTGCGGCGGATCTGCTTGTCGCCGGGCACCGGGTTCTGCAGCGCGGCCAGCCGGTCGCGGATTTCCGCCATGCCCATGCCCATCGCCATCGCATCGGTTTCTTCGTTCTGGACATACGGAAGGATGCGCAGCAGGTTGTCGACGAGCGTCTGGTTATGTCCCATGGCAGATGCAGCAAATTAACCCGTTAAATACCGCCCGCATTCTATCTGTAAAAGCGGCGCATATTGTTTTGCCGGGGTGTAGATAATGCGGGCCGCGTAGTTTGCGCGACGGCGCTGCATTATGTCGGTTGTGCCAAAAATAAAATGGACATACGACAACCTGCCCGCCATCGATCAATCGGCCACGATGTCGGCAAGCGGAACCGGACGGCCGAACAGCCAGCCCTGGCCCACTGCGGCCGGTTGGCGGGCGAGCAGATAGCTGGCCTGCGCCTCGGTTTCAATGCCCTCGATGATGAGGCTGATGCCCAGCTCCCGGGATATTGCGATGACGTGGTCGATGATCAGGGTGCCCGCGTCCTCGGCGCCGATCGCGCTGGTGAAGCTGCGGTCCAGCTTGATGGCGTCGGCCTGCATTTCGGCCAGATAGTTCAGGTTGGAATGCCCCGTGCCGAAATCGTCGATGAACACCTTGAAGCCCTTGCCGCGCAAGGTCTTGACCATTGCCAGCACATGGCCATCAGACAACGGCGTGCCTTCGGTGATTTCCAGCGCGACGTTGCCGGGCTTCAGACCGCGCTCGCTGACCGCGTCCATCAGGAAGTTCCGGTAACCCGCGTCTTTCAGATCGGCCGCCGACACGTTGATGCTGACGTAGAGCGCGGGATTGCCGCGCAGGCGCTCGTGCAGGTCGCGCAGCGCCTGCGAGGTCACCAGCCGGGACAGCGCGCGGCCCAGCCCCATGGCTTCGGCCAGCGGCACGAACAGCAGGGGCGACACATCGCGGCCACGGGCGCGCCACCGTGCCAGCGCCTCGAAACCCGCCAGTTGCCGGGAGGCAAGCTGGCGCAGCGGTTGGTAGTGGACCTGGATGTCGCCGGCCAGGATGGCCTTGCGCAGCTCGCTCTTGGCGCTGCCCGCGTGCATACGCCACATGACGCAAAGACCCGCCAGAAAGGCAAGGGCCAGAGCGCCGACCACGGACAGCACCATCGCCGGAAGCTGGAACCAGGCGTCGGACCGCAGCCGCGACACGACGCAGATGTCGGGGCCGCCGTCCGGCGCGCACAGCGAGGCGCGCCGTTCAGGCGCGAAACCCTGGTCGTCCACGTTCTCGCGCGGCATGTCCAGGTCGTGCGCGCGGCCAAAGCGCCGGTACACATGGTCGCCGTCACGCGTCACGATCTTGGCGTCGATGCCGGAACCCGGTTCCGGAAATCCGTCGAACGCGCCCGGCGCGGTGAACACGATGATGTCGCGCATTGCCGCCATGTCGCCGATGATGCGGCGGTCGACGATATTGGCGGCGCCCACCCAGAGCTGCAGCCCGCTGGCCAACGTGAAGGCCGGCGGTGGCAGGGTCAGCGGATCGGGCAGCTTGCCCCAAGCCGCGGAACAGCGCAGCATGCCGCCCAGCGTGCGGCCGATGTCGCGGATATAGGTGGAGTTGAAGAGCAGCACGCGCAGGGTCGCCACATCGGCTTCGGAACACAGCGGGCCGCCCTGTGTGGCCGCAGCCATCAGGCGATGGCTTTCCTGCGCCACCCGCAGCGCGTGCGCAAGCAGCCGGGCGTTATGCCCAGCTAGTTTGTCGTCGGCCTGGTTCAGTTCGATCTGGCGTCCAGCCAGCACCCCCGCGAGGAATCCAAGCGCCGACAACAACAACACGAAAGCCGCAATTCTGGAACGTGACATGGGGGACCGGTGCACATGGGCGGCGCGTGGCATGCAATTCTGCGCGTAAGGCAATGTAACCGAACTTCCCGCAGCCTAAACGGCAAATTCGCCCCTCCTGACCCGCTAATTGTGGCTTTCGGAAATAGGCGCGTTGCTAGGAAAGCCGGTGGGCAGTCCACGCCAAAGTGCCTCTGAATCACCGGATCTACGGGGAAACCCGATATAAAACTTTGCGCGACGCCCATGATCCCGCGTTATGCACAGGGCCGGATGCGATGGCGCGCTTTCTTGGGTTTTTCCATTCAGATCAGTGGGTTGCATGCCGGGACGGGGCCGATGCAACGCGGCGCCAGACGGCCAGACCGCGGTTTCCGATCCGCCTGAGCGCGGGCATGCTTGCGCCTTCGGCCTTGAACGCGCCTCCGCGTGGCGGCCCCTTCGCAAGATTCTGGAGATCTCCGTGACCCCCTCTTCCCCGTCCCGCAAAATGGGCCTGGCCGTCGCCCAGATGGGCGCCGTCAATCTGGCCGACACCCGCGCGGTGGTCGTGCGCCGCCTTGTCGAGATGATGCGCGAAGCCGCCGCCCGCCAGGCCGAGTTCGTCGTGTTTCCCGAACTGGCGCTGACGACGTTCTTCCCGCGCTACTGGATGGACGACGCCGAAGCGGTGGAGCGCTATTTCGAAAAGACCATGCCCAATGCCGACGTGCAGCCGCTGTTCGACACGGCGCGCGAGCTGGGCATCGGCTTTTACCTGGGCTATGCCGAACTGACGCCGGAAGGCCGCCAGTTCAACACGGCCATCCTGGTGGACCGCAGCGCCAAGATCATCGGCAAGTACCGCAAGATCCACCTGCCGGGCCACTCGGACCACAAGGTCGACGCCCCCTTCCAGCATCTGGAAAAGAAGTTCTTCGAAGTCGGCGACCTGGGCTTTGGCGTGTGGGAGACCAACGACGTCAAGATCGGCATGTGCCTGTGCAATGACCGCCGCTGGCCCGAGACCTACCGCGTCATGTCGCTGCAAAGCGCCGAACTGATCGTGCTGGGCTACAACACGCCGTCGCTGAACATCCACTGGAACGAGCCCGCGCACCTGCGCACCACCACGCACGAGATCGTGCTGCAGGCCAGCGCCTACCAGAATGCGGTGTGGATCGGCGCGGCGGCCAAGTGCGGGCACGAGGACGGCCATCACATGATCGGCAGTTCGATGATCGTCGCGCCGTCCGGCGAGATCGTGGCCCGCGCCAGCGGCGAGGAAGACGAAGTCATCACCGCGCGCATCGATCTGGGGATGGGCCAGACCTTCCGCGACCACGTGTTCAACTTCGCCAAGCATCGCAGCCCGCATCACTACAAGCTCATCGTCGAGCGCACCGGCGCGGGCGATCCGCTGCCCCGGCCCGACGTGGATTGACGCCGTTCGCCTGCGGTAAGCGACTCATTGCCCGCGTCATCGCGGGCAATTTTCTTTTGGCGGCCGCGCCCTACACGCTGCTAGACTGCCCGAGGCCCCTTGATTGACCGACCACGCAGGCAACGATCCGATGCGCTTAATCGACACCGAACAGACCCGCAACGCCCTGTCCTTCGACACCGTCATTCCCGCCCTGCGGGACGCCTTCCGCGAAGACGCCACGGTGCCCGCCCGCCACGTGCACGCCATCCAGTCCGGCAACGCGCACGGCACGTCGCTCATCATGCCCGCGTGGAGCGACCGCGGGTATTTTGGCGTGAAGATCATCAACATCTTTCCCGAGAACACGCATCAGGGCCTGCCGGGCCTGCACGCCACGTACAACCTGTACAGCGCCACCACGGGCGTGCCGGTAGCGCAGGTCGACGGCGATATCGTCACCGTGTACCGCACCGCGGGCGCGGCGGCGCTGGGCGCGGACTACCTGGCGCGCGCCGATGCCCGCACGCTGCTGATCGTGGGGTCCGGCCGCATTGCCGGCCTGGTGGCGCAGGCCATGCGCACGGTGCGCCCGATCCAGCGCGTTCTGGTGTGGAATGTGCGGCCGGCCGGCGCGGAGACGCTGGGGGCCAGCTTGCGCGAGCAGGGCTTCGATGCGCAGGCGGTCACTGACTTGCAAACGGCCGCCGGGCAGGCCGACATCGTCAGCTGCGCCACGCTGTCCACCGAACCGCTTATCCATGGCGCGTGGCTGCGCCCCGGCACGCATCTGGACCTGATCGGCAGCTTCAAGCCGGAAATGCGCGAGACCGATCCCGCGTGCTTTGACGGCACCACCGTCTATGTCGATACCGACGAGGCGCCGACCAAGTCCGGCGACCTGCTGTCGGCATTCGACGCCGGCGTGCTGACGCGCGAAGGCATCAAAGGAAACCTGCACCAGCTCGCCAAAGGCGAGGCCCCCGGACGGCGCAACGATCAGGAGATCACGGTGTTCAAGGCGGTAGGTAGCGCGCTGGAAGACCTGACGCTGGCGACGCTGGTGTACGAATCCGTGCGGGACGCGTAGATAGCGATCACGCCCCCGCCAGCTCCATCGGCAGATGCTCGCGCATGATCTCGATGAAGCGCCGCAGGCGCGCCGGCTGAAAACGCGACGGCGCATAGACCAGAAATACGGGCAGGGCATCTGCGCGCCACTGCGGCGCCAGGTGCACCAGGCGGCCGGCGGCCAGATCGGGTTGCATGGCCCAGGCCGAGCCCAGCGCCACGCCCAGTCCCTGGATGGCCGCGTTGCGCAGCGCGTGCAGGCCGTCGGTGGACAGGCGCGGCTGAATGTCGAAAGACTGTCTGTCGCCGCTGCCGCAGTGCGTGAGGGTCACCTCGGTGCGATAGAAAGTGCGCAACGCCAGCCATGGCAGACGCGCCAGATCCGACGGATCCTGCGGAACCGGCCCGCCCGCAAGCAGGTCCGGTGACGCCACGACGATGCGCGGCACCTCGCCCAGCTTCACCGCAATCACTGACGGATCGGTCACCGCCCCGACGCGGATCGCACAATCCACGTTCTCGGCGATCAGGTCCGGCATGCGGTCATGCAGCAGCCACTCCACCCGCATCTTCGGATAACGCTTCAGATACTTCGCCAGCGGCTCGATGAACTGATCCTGGCCGAACACGTGCGGCGCCACCACACGCAGCATGCCCGCCGGGTCGTCGTCCGCGCCGCGCACCTCGCTCTCGAAGGATTGCCAACTGGCCAGCAGCTCCTTGCCGCGCTCGTAGCAGCGCTGGCCGTCTTCGGTCAGGCGGATGGCGTGGGTGGAGCGCTTCAAAAGGCGCACGCCCATGGTGCGTTCCAGCAGTTGCAGGCGGCGGCTGACGGTAGGCTGAGTGCCGCCCATCTGGGCGGCGGCGGCGGACAGGCTGCCGGCCTCGACGATGCGCACGAAGGTTTCGATCAGCAGCATGCGGTCGGTGCCGGCTGCGGCGGGGAGGGCGGAGGCGGTCATACGCCTATCGTATAACGCCTGTACCCGAAGGTCGGCTACCAAAACCCCGGCGGCAAGCCCAGAATCTGCCCCGTACCCAAAGCCACCGGACACCACCATGTCATCCCCCACTTACCACCCCTCCCTATCACGCGGCCTGGTCTTCCTGCTGGCCGTGGGCGCCGGCCTGGGCGTCGCCTCCCTTTACTACAGCCAGCCGATGCTTGGCGTGCTGGGCGCGGACATCCACGCCAGCGCCGAGACGCTGGGCTGGATTCCGACGCTGACGCAGCTGGGCTACGCCTTCGGCATTCTGATGCTGGCGCCGCTGGGCGACCGCTATGACCGCAAGCGCATCATCCTGATCAAGGCCGCCGTGCTGAGCCTGGCGCTGCTGCTGGCCGGCGCGTCGCCGACGATCGGTCTGCTGCTGGCCGCCAGCTTCGCCATCGGCTTGTCCGCCACACTGGCGCAGGACATCGTCCCGGCCGCCGCCCATTTGGCCCCCGCCGACCAGCGCGGCAAGATCGTCGGCACCGTCATGACGGGCCTGTTGCTGGGCATCCTGCTGTCGCGGGTGGTCAGCGGCTTCGTGGCCGAGCAGTTCGGCTGGCGCATGATGTTCGCGGCCGCCGCCGTCAGCATCGTGGCGCTGGGCGCGGCCCTGTGGCGCGGCCTGCCGCGGTTCGAGCCGTCGACGCGGCTGGCCTACAGCGCGTTGCTGGGTTCGCTGCTGACGCTGTGGCGCCAGCACCCCGGCCTGCGCCGCGCCGCCACCGCGCAGGGTCTGCTGTCGCTGGGCTTCAGCGCCTTCTGGTCGACGCTGGCCGTGATGCTGCACGACGCGCCGTTTCACCTGGGCGCGGGCGCTGCCGGCGCGTTCGGTCTTGCCGGCGCGGCAGGCGCCCTGGCCGCGCCGCTGGCTGGCCGCGTGGCCGATACACGGGGGCCGCTGGCGGTCGCCAGCCTGGGCGCCGGCCTGACGATGGTGTCGTTTGCCGCGATGATCTTCCTGCCCTTCCTGCCCACGCATGCCGCGCTGTGGCTCATCGGCGGTGCCGCGGTCGGCTTCGACCTGGGCATCCAGACCTCGCTGATCGCGCATCAAAGCATCGTCTACGGCATCGACCCGGCCGCCCGCAGCCGCCTGAACGCCATCCTGATGACGGGCGTCTTCATCGGCATGGCCGCCGGCGGCGCGTTGGGCAGCCTGGCGCTGGCGCACTGGGGCTGGATCGGCGTGACGCTGACCGCAGCCGGCGCCGCGGCCGCCGCCCTGGCCCTGCGCCTGTGGCCCGCCAGCAACCGCACCGGCGAGGCCAGCCGCTACGCGGCGTGAAGATCGGGCCGGCGTATCACCACGCCGGCCCTTGCCGCTACACCAGCGGGACCTGACTTATTCCGGCGTGTTGATCTGATCCGCCGAGATGATCTCCGCCACCAGCACCTGCCCCGGACCGTCCAGGTAATACTCTTCCTTGGCTGGCTCGCGCAGCTTCATGAAGGCGTCCTCGCCGATCTGCATGGTGTGGCCGGCGGCCAGTTCTGCGCCGCTTTCCAGCATGTAGTTCATGATGTTGTTGAACATGGTCGAGTACATCTCGCCCTCGTCATGTCCCGTCGCCAGCGCCGCGAAATCCGGCAGGCCGAACGCATCGCCGCCATAGGTGCGCATCCACACGCCCTGCACGCCTTCCACTTCATACTTCACGAAGCCGCAATACAGCATGTTCAGCGGCAGCGTGCGCAGGAGGTCCATGCTTTCGTCGCCCAGCGACTCGTCGGCAAACACGCCGGCCGGCAGCGACGTATGCGCATGCTCGTTCAGCACCGCCAGCGCCTTGAAATTAGCCAAGGCGCCCGCCACCGCGGCCATCGCCACGTACTGCTCCAGCGGATCGGTCTCGTAGCCCGCGTAATACAGGATGATGTGGCTCACATGCGCGCGGACTTCGTCCTTCACCGTGGCCGGATAGTGCGACGGCGCCACGCAGGTTTCCAGCGCGTCCTTGGGATAGGGCGCATTGAAGCCCACCAGCCGCACGACATGCTTGTCCCAGCCGGCCATGCCCAGGAATTCCGGCATGTCGGGCGCGATTTCGGCTCGGGCCTGTTGCATCGTCGGGTGATACGCGCGCAGCGCATCGGTCAGCGCCGCCTCGGAAATCGCCAGCGGCGCGGCGAACAGGACCTGCAGGCTCAACGGCTGCGCGATGTCCGGATTCGCCAGCAGGGCGTTGGAATCCGCGGAATCAGCGGCGTCGGTGGGTTCTTCCTTGCGGCCGAAGAAACGGGAGAAGAGGCTCATGCGTGTCCAAGGTTCAAAATAAAAACGGGGACAGTATAAGGATCCCGCTGGCGCATGCATCGCCGAGGTCGCCATTGGATACATCTTCGCGCGCCCGCTACTCCTCGAATCCGCGCGTCCCCACCGTCTCGACCACGAAATCAATGAAGGACTTGATGCGCGACGAGATCGCGGTATTCCGGTAGTACACCGCGTTGATCGGCTGCCGCACTTCCAGCAACTGCTTCACAAACAGCGGCTGCAACGCGCCGCTTGCGCGGTCGCCGCGCGTCATGAAGTCGGACAGGCACACGATGCCGCCATCGTTCAGCGCCAACTGGCGCAGCGTCTCGCCGCTGTGGGCGCGCACCTGCGGCTTGATATGCACCGGCTGCCCGTCCGCGTCCAGCAGCGGCCATTCGTTCAGCGGCTCCAGTTGGGCAAAGCCCAGCAGCACGTGCGAGGCCAGATCCGCTGCGCGCCGCGGCGTACCGTGCCGCGCCAGATAACCCGGGCTGGCCAGCACACGCACGCGGCTCGTGCCCAGCGCCACCGCGTGCAGCGACGAGTCCTTCAGACGCCCGATGCGAAACGCCAGATCGGTGCGCCGCTCCAAGAGGTCGATGTTGCCTTCGTTGCTGGTGAGCTCCAGCTCCACCTGCGGATAGCGCTTGCGATAGGCCGGCACCAGCGGCGCGATGACGTGCAGCATGAAGGGCGACGCCGCATCCACGCGCAAAAGGCCCGCGGGCTGGTTGCGGCGCAGGTTCATCAGCTCTTCGGCCTCCTCGACCGACGCGATGATCCGGCGCGCCTGCTCCAGGTAGGCCTTGCCTTCTTCGGTCAGCGCCAGCCGCCTTGTCGTGCGCCGCATCAGCGTGGTCTGCAGCTTTTCTTCCAGCCGGCTCATGGTGCGGCTGGTGGCGGAGATGGTCTGGCCCAGCACGTCGGCGGCGGCGGTGATGGAGCCGCTGTCCACGATGGCGATGAAGACCTGCATTTCGTCGAGGGTGGTTTTCATATTTGACGTTTTATCAAAAGTATTTCGCCGATACCGGTATTTTTCCGCAAGGATACGGCGGGCACACTACGTCCATTCCCGAACACTGCACGTTCGGCCACGCACACCCCCAGGAGTTTTACATGAGCATCCCCGCCTTTGGCGTCGGCACCTTCCGTCTGCAAGGCCAGACCGTCATCGATTCCGTGCGCAACGCGATGGACGTCGGCTACCGCGCCATCGACACCGCGCAGATCTACGAAAACGAAGCCGAGGTCGGCCAGGCCATCGCCGAATCGAACGTGGCCCGCGAAGACCTGTTCATCACCACCAAGATCTGGGTGCCCAATTACGCGAAGGACAAGCTCGTCCCCAGCCTGAAGGACAGCCTGGCCAAGCTGCGCACCGACTACGTGGACCTGACGCTGATCCACTGGCCCGCGCCGGACAACGGCGTTTCCGTCGACGAATTCATGACCGCGCTGGCCGACGCCAAGGCGCAAGGTCTGACCCGCCAGATCGGCATTTCCAACTTCCCCATCGCGCAAACGCGCGCCGCCATCGCCGCCGTCGGCCGCGAAGAAATCGCCACCAACCAGATCGAGCTCAGCCCCTATCTGCAGAACCACACGCTGACCGCCTTCCTGAAGGAACAGGGCATTCACGTCACCTCGTACATGACGCTGGCATACGGCAAGGTGCTCAAGGATCCGGTCATCGGCCAGATCGCGCAGCGCCACGAAGCCACGCCCGCGCAGGTCGCGCTGGCCTGGGCCCTGCAACTGGGCTATGCCGTGATCCCGTCGTCGACCAAGCGCGACAACCTGGCCAGCAACCTGCTCGCCCAGGACCTGCGCCTGACGGACGACGACATGGCGCAGATCGCCGCGCTGGAACGCAACGGCCGCGAAGTCAGCCCGGAAGGGTTGGCCGCGGCGTGGGATTAACCCGAAGCGGACAGAACCGAACGCGACTGAACTGAACGGAATTCAACCATGCACACGACTGATCCGCTGTTCCAACCGCTGGCGCTGGGCAGCCTGACGCTGCCCAACCGCATCGTCATGCCGCCGATGACACGCTCGCGCGCCACGCAGCCCGGCGATTGCGCCAACGCGCTGATGGCGCGCTATTACGCGCAGCGCGCCGGCGCCGGCCTCATCGTCAGCGAGGGCACGTACATTTCGCCGATGGGCAAGGGCTATGCCGGCACCCCCGGCCTGTGCACCCCCGCCCAGGTGGCCGGCTGGCGCGGCGTTACCGACGCCGTCCACGTTGCCGGCGGTCGCATCTACGCCCAGCTCTGGCACGTGGGCCGGCTGAGCCATACCAGCCTGCTGGGCGGACAGGCGCCGGTGTCGTCGTCTGCGATTCAGGCAGAGGGCGTCAACGTCTTCATCCAGAACGAAGACGGCAGCCCCAACTTCGTGCAGGCCTCGGCGCCGCGCGCGCTGTCGGCAACAGATATCCAGGGCATCGTCGAGGAATACCGCCAGGCCGCGCGCAACGCGATCGCGGCCGGGTTTGACGGTGTGGAGCTGCACGCGGCCAACGGCTATCTGGTCAACCAGTTCCTGGATTCCGAGGCCAACAACCGCACCGACGCGTACGGCGGCTCGCTGGAAAACCGCATCCGCTTCCTGGACGAGGTGGCGCGCGCGCTGGTCGAGACGCTGGGCGATCCGGCCCGCGTCGGCATCCGTCTGGCGCCGCTCACGACGCTGAACGGCTGCGTGGATGCGGACCCCGTCGCCACGTACACCGCAGCCGCCAAGCGCCTGGGCGAGATCGGCGTGGGCTACATCCACATCGCCGAAGCAGACTGGGACGACGCCCCCGACATGCCGCTGTCCTTCAAACAGGCGCTGCGCCGCGCGTATCCCGGCGTGCTGATCTACGCCGGCAAATACACGGCCGACCGCGCACGCGATGCGCTGCAAGCAGGCTGGGCGGATCTGATCGCCTTCGGCCGGCCGTTCGTGGCGAACCCGGACCTGCCCGACCGCCTGCGCAACGACGAACCGCTGGCCGAGCATGACAGGAACACATTGTTCGGCGGCGATGCGCGCGGGTTGACGGACTATCCGGTGTTCGGGGCGCGATAAATCCACACGCCCCAAACGAAGCCGCCCGCGCGCCAGAATTGGCGCGCGGGCGGTAAGCCGTCATCCGGCCGGTTTACTGGGCTTCGTAGCGCGGCGAGCGCGGCCCGTACAGCATGCCGCCAGGCGTGCCGGCGCTGAGCAGTTGCGCGTTCGTCATGCCGGCCACGCTGTAGCTGCGGTCCGTCAGGTTGTTGACCACCTGATCCACCACCGCCTGCACCAGCATGCCGATCAGGCCGCCGTTGCTGTTGTTGTTGGCATGCACCACCTGCTTGGAGCCGCTCCAGAGCTTGGCGCCGTTGCGCAGGTCGAGCAATTCAGCGTCGATCGAGACCGTAACGGTGCTGGCCAGGACGGCGTAGCTGGCGCCGTACTGCTTGACCGTCATGTACAGCGCCGCATCGGCGCCGAAGATCTCGCGCAGCTTCACGGCGGGCAGCTCGTGGATGTCGTCGGGCGACGTCAGGCCGTTCTGCTTGAACGTTTCTTCCATGACGCCAACCGGAATCACGTAGTAGCCGGATTCGGCGAGCGGGCGCGTGGCCTGCGACAGCACGGCCGCGGTGGCCGACACGTCGACCGACGTATTCAGCGGCGGCAGCACCAGGATCGACGCCGGCTTGCTTTCGCGAAACGCGGTGTAGTCGACGTTGTTTTGAGGCGGCGCCACACAGCCGGTCAGCAGCGCCACGATGGCCACGAGGCCGGCGCGCATGAGTTTGTTCATCATCACGATCCCTTCTTCAACGTGCCGGCCTCGGCGGGCGCGGCCGGCGCGGCGGCAGCGGGTTTGACCGAAGCGGGCGATCCTGCGGCGGGCGATCCTGCGGCGGGCGATCCCGCGGCGGGCGCCCCCGCAGCCACCGTACCCGCGCCCTGCGCGGCAACCGTCTGCGGCTTGCCCGCGTTGCGCAGCAGGAAGTCCATGAACGGCGCGGCTTCCGGGAAGGCCGCCTTCTCGCCCTGCATCTGCTCGACGCCCTTGTCGCCGTCGCCCATCTTCATGTAGAGCATGCCCAGATGCGCACGGAAGCCGGGCGGCAGTTCGGCGTTGGACGCGCGCGCCGTCTCGATGTTCTGTTCCATGGCGAGCGTCTGGGTCGCGTAATCGCCGCCGTCGTCCTTCAGGTAGGAATAGACCGAGCCCTGATAGGACTGCCAGCTATACATGGACTTGGGCTGCTGCACGCAGGCCGACAGCACGCCGGCAAGCGCGGCGATCGCCAGTGCGCGGCCCGCGCGCGCGGCGCCCGTGCGGGGCCGGTGGGTATGAATGGTCATCCCGGCCTCCGTCAGTTGCGGGCGGGCTGCCAGGCGCCCTGTTCGATGCCGTCGACCAGGCGGTCCACGGCTTCACGGATCGCCAGGTCCAGCACCTTGCCGTTCAGCGTGGAGTCGTAGCCGGCGGTGCCGCCAAAGCCCACGACTTCGCGGTTGGACAGGCTGTATTCGCCGGCGCCGGACGCGGAATAGACCACTTCCGAGGTCGTGGCATCCACCACGTTCAGGTCGACCTTGGCATAGGCCACCTGTTCCTTGCCGCGGCCCAGAATGCCGAACAGTTGCTGGTCGCCGGTGACCTTGCGGCCGAAGGCCGTCACGTCGCCCGTGACGACGTAGCGCGCGCCCTTGATCTGGGCGGCCTTCTTGTTGAACGCGGCCTCCTGGGCGATCTCGGACAGGTTGTCGCGGTCCATCACCTGGAAGCGGCCGCTGCGCTGCAGGTGGCTGACCAGGATCGTCTTGGCCTGGCCGCCCAGGCGGTCCACGCCGTCCGAGAACACGCCGCGCAGGTAATTGGTGCGGTTGTCGAACTTGCCGACGGAAATGGGGCTGCGCACGCCCGCGTACGGCTTGCTGGCCGCCGCGACGGCCGGCACGGCCACGGCTTGGGAACGCTCGGTGGCGCAACCCGCCACCACGGTGGACAGCAAGGCCAATGCCCCGATCTTTACAACCTTGTTCAACATCTTTTTCTCCAGGCCGCTCCTGGCGCCGTTTGCGGCGGGCGGCATCCGTCCATTGAATTGAACCCGGAGTATATGTACTGAATCACTTGGATACTATTTGAAATAAAGCCCAAATTCCGGTCCTTTTTGACGTTCAACAAGGAAACTGCGGATTACCGCCTAACCAATAAGTATGGTTTTCGGGCGCCGGACGACCAGCGCGGCGGCGCCGGGCCATACACTGCCTCATCGCAGCGCGCGCCAGCCTTTGCACGGCCCTTCGGTCAGCGCGCCAACGACGGGAGCCCCTCCTGGTATGAACGATCCAACGCCCGACGATCCCTCCTGGCTGCGCCCGCGGTTTCTCCTGGCGGTCGTCCTGACCGGCCTGTTCGCCGGTCTGGGCGGCATGCTGCTCGGCATGTTGCTGCACGCCGTCCAGCACCTGGCATACGGCTACGGCGGCGGCCACATCATCAGCCACGAATCCTTTCTTGAAGGCGTACAGGCCGCCAGCGGCCCGCGCCGCGTGCTGGCGCTGGTGCTGTGCGGCCTGGCGGCCGGCGGCGGATGGTGGCTGATCTATCGCTATGGCCGTCCCCTGGTCAGCGTCAAGAAGGCGGTGTCAGACCCCACGCAAGCCATGCCCCCGGCGACAACGATGGCGCACGCCATCCTGCAGATCATCACGGTGGGCATGGGCTCGCCGCTGGGACGCGAGGTGGCGCCGCGCGAAGTCGGCGCGCTGGCGGGCGGGCGGCCGGCTGGCCGCGCTGCTGCGGCTTGCCCCCGCCCAGCACCGGATCGTTATCGCCTGCGGCGCCGGCGCGGGGTTGGCCGCCGTCTACAACGTGCCGCTCGGCGCAGCGCTCTTCGTGCTGGAAGTCCTGCTGGGCTCGTTCGCCTGGCCCGCTGTCATCGCGGCGCTCATTGCCTGCTGCATTGGCGCCGTGGTGGCCTGGGCGGGATTGGGCAACGACATCCAGTACGCCGTACCCGCTATGCAGATCAACGCCAGCCTCGTGGTTTGGGCGATCGCCGCCGGGCCGCTGTTCGGATGCGCGGCCCACGGCTGGCAGCGGCTGACCGCCGCGGCGCGCGCCCAGGCCGCCCGGGGCTGGCAATTGCCCGTGGCCTGCCTGGTCAATTTCACGCTGATCGGTCTGCTTGCCATCTATCTTCCCGCGCTGCTGGGCAACGGCAAGGGGCCGGCGCAACTGAGTTTCGACAATGAACTGACCATCGCCCTGGCCGCCACGCTGGCCGTGATGAAGGTGGTTGTCGTCGCCTGCGCGCTGCGCGCGGGCGCGGAGGGCGGTCTGCTCACCCCCGCCATCGCCGTCGGCGCATCAATGGCCGTCGTGCTGGGCGGCCTATGGAGCCTGGCCTGGCCCGACTCGCCGCCCGGCGCGTTTGCCGTCGTGGGCGCTGCCGCCTTTCTGGCCTCGTCGATGCGCATGCCGCTCACCGCGGTGGTGCTGATCCTGGAATTCACCCGGGTCGACCAGGCCTTTCTTGTCCCCATCATCGTGGCCGTGGCCGGCTCGGTCCTGACCAGCCGCTACCTCGCCGCCCGAGGCGCGCGGCTTGCCGACGCCCCCGCCGCCGCGCGCACCGCTTCCTGAAATTCGGAGATCCGCATGTCCCAAGGCAAACCCACTGGCATCCACCGCTACGACGCCCCGGCGGGCGGCTGGGGCGCGTTGAAGGCGACCGCGCAGGCGGTGGCCAACCAGATGCGCATTGCCGAAGCGCCCGTGCTGCTCTTGCGCACCAACAAGCCCGACGGGTTCGACTGCCCCGGCTGCGCCTGGCCCGACAAGGCGCATACGTCCACGTTCCAGTTCTGCGAAAACGGCGCAAAGGCCGTCACGTGGGAAGCCACCCGCAAGCGCGTGACGCCCGAGTTCTTTGCCGCGCACACGGTGACCGAACTGCTGACCTGGACCGATCACGACCTGGAGAACGCAGGCCGTCTGACCCATCCGCTGGCGTACGACGCTGCCAGCGACACCTATCAGCCCATCGAATGGGACGCCGCGTTCGCGCGCATCGGCCAGACGCTGGCCAGCCTGCCGGACCCGGACATGGCCGAGTTCTATACGTCGGGCCGCGCGTCCAACGAAGCCGCGTTTCTCTTCAGCCTGTACGCCCGCGAATTCGGCACCAACAATTTCCCCGACTGCTCCAACATGTGCCACGAGGCCACCAGCGTCGGGCTGCCCAAGGCCATTGGCATCGGCAAGGGCACGGTGTCGCTGGACGACTTCGACGAGTGCGACCTCATCATCTCGATGGGGCACAACCCCGGCACCAACCATCCGCGCATGATGGGCACCCTGCATGAATGCGCGCGCCGCGGCGTGCCCATCAT
The DNA here is from genome assembly GCF_002331005.1 of Achromobacter sp. UBA2119. NCBI lineage: Bacteria > Pseudomonadati > Pseudomonadota > Betaproteobacteria > Burkholderiales > Alcaligenaceae > Achromobacter > Achromobacter sp. UBA2119. The sequence continues at coordinate 101,778 of NZ_DCYD01000014.1, forward strand.
CGTGTTCAACCCGCTGCGCGAGCGTTCGCTGGAGCGCTTTGCCGATCCGCAGGACCCGATCGAGATGGGCACCTTCGGCTCCACGGCCATCGCCTCCACGTACTACCAGGTCAAGGTCGGCGGCGACGCCGCCGCGCTCAAGGGCATCATGAAGGCGCTGATGGACGCGGACCGCGACGGGCGCAACACGCTCGACCACGAATTCATTTCGAGGCACACGAACGGCTACGAGGCCTTCGCGCAGGACCTGGACGCCACGAGCTGGACCGACATCGAACAGGCCAGCGGACTGCGCCGGCGCGACCTGGAGCTGGTGGCCGAGGCCTATGCGCGTTCCAATGCCACCATCGTCACGTACGGCATGGGCATCACGCAGCACGAAAAAGGCACGAGCAACGTGCAGCAGATCGCCGCGCTGCTCTTGATGCGCGGCAACTTCGGCAAGCCGGGCGCAGGCATCTGTCCCCTGCGCGGGCACTCCAACGTGCAGGGCAACCGCACGGTGGGCATCACCGAGAAGATCGACAACACCATGTTCGACCACGTCGAGCAGACCTTCGGCTTCCGGCCTCCCAACCGCACCGGCCATGATGCGGTCGAAGCCATGAAGGCGATGGCCGCGGGCCGCGCCAAGGCGCTGATCTGCCTGGGCGGCAACTTTGCGATTGCGCTGCCCGATACCGAGACCTGCGAGCGCGGCATGCGGCAACTGGATCTGGCGGTGCATCTGAACACCAAGCTGAACCGCTCGCACCTGTTGATCGGCAAGGCGTCGATCATCCTGCCGGTGCTGGGCCGCACGGAGAGCGACGTGCAGGCCGGCGGCGCGCAATCGGTCACGGTCGAGGATTCGATGTCGATGGTGCATGCCTCGCGCGGCAAGCTGGTTCCCGCCTCGCCGCACCTGCGTTCGGAACCGGCCATCATCGCCGGCATGGCGCAGGCGACGCTGCCGAACAGCCGCGTCAACTGGGCGCACCTGATCGAGGACTACGACCGCATCCGCGACCTGATCGAAAAGATCTACCCGGATTTCCGCGACTACAACGCACGAATCCGAATTCCGGGCGGCTTCCGGCTGCCGCTGCCGCCCACCGAGCGCATCTGGAAGACGGCGTCGGGCAAGGCGGAATTCATTCCGTTCGCGGGTTTGCGCGAAGATCCGGATATCGTCGAAGGCAACATCCTGCGGCTCACCACGCTGCGCAGCCACGACCAGTACAACACGACGATCTACGGCATGGACGACCGCTATCGCGGCGTGTTCGGCCGGCGCGACGTGCTGTTCATGAATGCCGCCGACCTGGCGCGCTACGGCATTGCGCACGGCGACGAGGTCGAGATCGTCACCAGCCTGCCCGGCCAGACGCACCGGCGGCTGCGGCTGACGGCCATCCAGCATGACATCGCGGCGGGCTCGGTCGGCGCCTATTACCCGGAAGCCAATAACCTGTGCCCGCTGGATTACCAGGACTCGGCAAGCGGCACGCCCAGCTACAAGTCGATTCCGGTGCGGATCCAGAAAGCGGCCTGAGCGCCGCCGCATGCCCCCGGCCGCCGCGCCTCATCCCTCTGGACGAGCGCAAGCGGGGCCGGATGATGCGTAAGCACCATTGCAAATTCAAGGATTAATACTTTCGGATACTAGCAAGGCGGATGAGGTCCGCATATATATCCCTCCAATGGGCGCCGCATCATCGTCGTCATGTCGTCTTGCCAAGAACATCCGCGCCCGTTCCCAGGAGACCATCAATGGCACGATGTCCTTTTGCGACGTGGCGGCCCATATCGGGTTCGTGCGGGCCTCATCTTGGCGGCCCCTTCAAGATCGTCCATCACACCACCGAAGGCAGCACCGCGCAGGGCGCGATGGACGCGTTTCGCCGCAACCGCTCCGACCCCCACTTCACGGTCGACGCCACCACCATCTTCCAGCACGTCGACACCGCCGAAGGCGCGCGAGCGCTGCGCAACGATGCGGGCGGCGTGCAGACCAACCGCGATTCGGCGGTGCAGATCGAGCTGGTGGGATTCGCGCATCTGCCCAAGGACAGCCGCGCGCTGACCAACGTGGCGCGCCTGTGCCGCTGGATCGAGGAACAGCACGGCATCCCGCGCAAGTGGCCGTCTGGCCGCCCGCTGCCAGCCAAGAACGGCAAGGATCCCGGCGGCCACAACCGCGACCCCGCCATCTGGGATTCGGCCAGCGGGCATTTCGGCCACTGCCACGTCCCCGAAAACTCGCACTGGGACCCCGCTTATTCCGCGGCGGAAGCGGACTTCATCCTGGCCGCCACGTTTTCCGAGGACGGCGCGCTGGTGTCGCCCGCCCCGCCGCCGCGTCCGCCCGCGCGCCGTGCATCCAAAAGCGCCGCGCCCACCTCGACCATGCCGGACCACGGCGTCAACGCGGTTGGTATCCACGGCTACCTGAACGATCTGGCGGTGCAGACGCTGGAGCCGCCCGGCATGCCCGTCGCGCGGCGGCGCGCGCCCGCCAAGCGTTCTGGCGCCGTCTTGCGTGCCGGCGCCGCGGGCAAGACCGCACGGCAGGCGCCGCAGGCCAGCATCAACGCCGGCAGCGTGCTGTCGTTTGCGGCGGGCCTGCAGGAGCAGGAACGCGGCGACGTGTTGTATTCGCTGCAGCTGGCGCAACGCGCGGCCAGCGCCGCGCATGACAGATTCACCCAGTCGCAGGCCTGGTATCAGACCTACGTGGAAGTGCTGGAGAACCTGGGGTGGACGAGCGGACAGATGAGTTTCACCCATCACGAGGAAGACGAGCGCGAGTTCCGCATGGACCAGGTGGCCGTCGATCTGCTGCTGGCCGTCGCGCGGCGCGATCAGCTGGCGGTGCTGGACCAGGCCGTGACCGCGCTGGGCCAGCTGGCCGAAGACGACGACACCGTGAAGCTCTTCGACTTTCACGCGTCGTCGCAGTCGGGCGGCAACTTCCAGCTGGGCGCGGTGCAGCGCGATCGCGGCGGCGGGCTGTCGATGGCGCTGGGCGCCTACTACTTTCGCGCCGTGGACAGCCGCAAGCGTTTCCTGTTTGCGCAGTGGGGCGCGCGCCAGGTGAACTTCTGGGCCTGCGCGCAGCGCCTGACGCTGAACGCCGCCCTGTATGAACAGCTGCGCGACGACGTAGAGGCCAAGCTGGCCGCCGACGCGCCGCGCTACATCGCCAGCTTGAAGCTGGCGTCCTAGCCGGCCGCCGGCATTGGGAGAACGACATGGCGACCCGAAAGGCGGCAGCGCGCACGGCGGCCAAGCCCGCGGCAAAGAAAAAGCCCAAACGCGTGACGCAAGCGTCCGCCCCGGCGCCGGAAGATCCGCCCGCGAAGGCCCGCAAGCGCCGCAAGCAGGATGACGCCCCGGCCGCGCGGCTATTTGAGCGGTCCGCCAAGCCCGATGCCTTCGACGCGCGCGACATCCTGTTCCGACCCAACATTTCCGTCACGCCCAAGGCAGAGATGATCCCCGTGATGGGACTGACGGTGAAGCACCAGGGCGAAACGTCGGCCTGCACCGGCTTTGCGCTGTCCACGGTGGTCGAATACCTGCTGCGCAAGTCCGAGCGCGACTCGCGCCCCGCCATTTCGCCCTACATGCTGTATTCCATGGCCCGGCGCTATGACGAGTTTCCGGGATCGGTCGACGACAGCGGCTCCAGCCTGCGCGGCGCGTTGAAGGGCTGGTTCCGGCATGGCGCCTGCGCGCAGGGCCTGTTCCCCACCATCGACATGCCGCCTGCGGCCAAGCGCCCCGAAGACGACTGGTGGCTGGACGCCGTGAAGCGGCCGCTGGGCGCCTACTACCGGATCGACACGCGCAGCATCGTGGAAATGCACGCCGCGCTGAACGAGGTCGGCATTCTGTACGCCAGCGCGGGCTGCCACGACGGCTGGGACGACGGGCACGGCGTCACGCCGCACGACGACGAGCCCACGCCCGTCACCCGGCCGTTCTGGGTCATTCCGTCCACCGGGCAGGACATGGCGATGCAGGGCCACGCCTTTGTCATCGTCGGCTACACGCAGGACGGCTTTCTGATCCAGAACTCGTGGGGCGAGGAATGGGGCACGCACGGCATGGCCGTGCTGACCTATGACGACTGGCTGCGCAACGCAATGGACTGCTGGGTGGTGCAACTGGGCGTGGTCACGCACGAGCACGAGCGGATCGCCAACAGCATCAGCCTGCGCACGGAAGGTCAGAAGGTGACGCTGGCGGCGGGCAAGGTGCTGCGCGACCGCGAGCTTACGCCCTTCATCGTCAACGTCGGCAACAACGGCAAGCTCAGCAATAGCGGCGCCTTTCGCACCACACAGGACGACCTGCGCGCCATCGTGGATGTGCACATGGGCGCCGCGCGCGAACGCTGGAATCTGAAGGACAAGCCGATGGATGTCTGCGTCTACGCGCACGGCGGCCTGGTCGGCGAGAACGACGCGGCCGAGGCCGCCGCCGAATGGATTCCGCTGCTGTACGACAACCAGATCTTCCCCGTCTTCCTGATGTGGGAAACGGACTTCATCAGCACCGTGAAGAACATCATCCGCGACGCGGCGAGCAATGTGCCGCGCACCACCGGCGGCATCGGCGAGCGGCTGGAACGCTGGTGGAACCAGCGGCTTGAACGTTGGCTGGCGCGCCCCGGCACCGTGATCTGGGGCGAGATGAAGCAGAACGCCGAAGCCATGAGCGAGCCGGCCGTCAATGGCGGCGAAGAGGCCGCGATGATCCTGCTGTACAAGCACTTCAAGACGCATGTTGCGCGCGGCCGCGTGCGCCTGCACATCGTGGGCCATTCGGCGGGCGCCATCGTCGCCAGCCACTTCGTCAAACGCCTGACGGCCGACGGCGGGGAACTGGAATCGCTGAGCCTGATGGCGCCCGCCGTCACGATGAAGACCTTCCAGGACCTGGTCGTGCCACACCTGGGCAGCCGCGTGAAGCGCTATCAGCAATTCCATCTGTCGGATCGCGCCGAAGAAGACGACCCGACCTGCGGGCCGTACCGGCGCTCGCTGCTGTACCTGGTCAGCGAATCGTTCGAAGGCGGCACCACCACGCCGCTGCTGGGTATGGAACGCTACTTTCGCGAGGCCGCCATTCCGTGCGATGCGGTCCACGTCTCGCCGGCCGGCAGCCCGTCCGCCACCGCCCGCGTGGCGCCGGTGGCGTCCAGCACGCACGGCGGATTCGACAACGACAAGGGCACGCAACAGCAGGTCATCGCGTTCATCAAGCGGTGACGGCAGGTGAAGAGGTCTTGTCATGACAGAGATGGAACCCTATCGCGACGCCCCGGCGCTTCCCCGGGACGCGGCGCTGCGCGAGTTTTCCCTGTTTGGCGAGCCCGCGGAGGTTGCGCGCGTGCTGTCCCAGGTCGGCGTGCCTTGCCTCGTGCTGGCCGCCACCGGCGAGATCGTGGCGGCCAGCAGCGTCCTGCCGCTGGCGCGCGATGCGCTCGTCGGCCGCCACGTCAGCCAGGTCTACGGCCTTGCCAAACCGCTGCGCATGGGCGACGGCGCCGTCGACGTCGTGTATCGGCGCCCCGGCGGCGCGCGCGTGCCCGCGCAGCTCATCCCGCTGTGCACGCTGGACAGCGGCGAACTCATCGTGCTGGTCAATGACGGCTCGCCGTTCCGCGACGCCGAGGCCCACCGGTTCGAGCGCACGCCCTACGCGGTGTTCCGGCTGGACATTCAAGGCGTGATCCGCTTTGCCAACCCCGAGGCGGCGCGCACGCTGGGCCTGCCGCGCGACGCGCTGTGCGGCACCCGGCTGGCGGCGCATTTCCGGCCGTCCGACGGCGGACCGGTGCAGCGCGCCATCCTGCGCTGCATCGAGGACACGGAAGGCGATGCCATGGTCGCCGTGACCATCGCCATTCCCGTCCCGGACGACGCCGACCGGCAGTTCGAGCTGGTCATGACGCCTGATCCCGCGCCGAACGGCCAGTTGCTGGGCGTGATTGCCGTCATCCAGTCGCGCACGCTGGAATCCGCCCGCGACGAGATCCGGCGCATCGCGCTGGACCCGGCAATTGGCGGCTGGCGCGCCAAGCTGGACCGCATCCTGGAGCAGATTCGGCGTCTTATCCCGTTCGAACACGCGGTGTTCGGCATCTATGGCAACGACGTGTCGCTGTTTCGCGCGATCGCGGTGCGCCCGGAAGGCGTGGAGCTGTGGCCCGCGCGTTGGATGGACTTGCCGCCCACGATACGTGCGTTCCTGGATTCCGGCCGAACGTGGGTCGACGAGATCGGCGCGTTCGTCCGCGAGAACATGCCCGAGCCCGGCAACGAGGTCGTGCGCTGCTACCAGGACCTGGGCATCGAGGCCTCGGTCACGCTGCCCGTAACACGCCCGGACGGCTACAGCTCGGCGCTCAGCCTGTGCTCGCGGCAGCCGGGCGCGTATGGGGAGCCGCAACTGGAAATGCTGCGCACGCTGGACCTTGAACCCGTGCTGATGCGCTTTGAAAAGGAACGCGACGACGAGCGCGCCGAGTTCGCGGATTCCCTGCGGCGCAAGGTGATGGCCGCCGCCTCGCTGCGCCAGGCGGCCGATGAGATCATCGTCCAGCTCGCACAGCATTTCTCGTGGGACCACGTGGCGCTGTACCGCGTCAACCGCCAGGAGAACCGGTTCGAGGTCGTCACGCAGCACAGCCTGGCGCCCGCTTATGAGCTGCCGCCCGGTTATCAGCAACCCACCGACAAGGGCATGCTGGGCGCGACGCTGGCGCAGGGGTGCCTGCTGGCGGTGGACGACATCGGCAACCCCATCTACGCGCAGCACGGCTATGGCGGCCCGAAGCGGCCGCTGCGCTCGGCCATGACCGTCCCCATCCATCTGAACGGCCGGATACGGTGGCTGCTGGACGTGGAGTCCTCGGTGTCGCATGCGTTCAAGGGCCCGGATATCGACGACCTGATGCAGATCATCGCGTCGCTGGAAGAAGGCCTGGCCCAGCATCTGCTCAGCCAGACCAAGCAAAGCCTCATGGCGGAAACCGAGCAGGCCGTGGTGTTTGTGGGACGCGAGGGCGCCGTCATCGAGATGAACCGCGTGGCGACCGACATGCTGGGCGCGGAACCGCGGCGCGGACGCAGCCAGACCGAATCGCCGTCGATCACCGATTACGCCATCGCGGGCGACGAAGCGACGCTGGGCGTGTTGACCTCCACCTTTACCGTCAAGCGCGAGCGTATCGAACTGCTGGACAGTACCGGCCAGCCGCGCTCCGTGCTGGCCACGCGGACCGACCTGGATCCCAGTCTGGACATGTCGATCTGGTTCTTCACCGACATCGCGGATCTGGGCTGGGCGCGCGACCTGCGTTATCTGCGCGAGACCGTGGCCGAAGTGGCCCGGCAGACACGCACCTCGTTGTCGCTGGCGTGCAGCCTGACGTCGCAGACCGTGCTGCTGCACGACGACGCCCGCCAGGGCACGCCGGCGGACGTCGTTGCGGCGCAGGCGCAGGATCTGAGCCAACGCATCGTGGCCGAGATCGGCAAGGCCGACATTACGTTCGAGCGGCTGGCCGGCGCCAGCGAATCGCGGCGGCGCACGCGCGCCATGCATAGCGACGTGGAACTGGGCGCGCGCCTGCAGGAGGTGGTGACCGCCTTGCCCGCGCGCGATCAGCGCCGGATCGCGTTCACGAACCACTCGCCCTCGCGCGACGGTCCGACCGTGTCGGGCGATGCGCAGGCGCTGTCCGCGGCCTTCCGGTCGATGATCGATTACCTGCTTCGCTGCCGCAACGCAGACGACGCCCGCGTCACGATCGACCTGGACACCGGGCCGGACGGCTGCGAGATCCGCTTTGGCTTGAGCGAGGAGCAGGTGTGGGAGTCCGACCCGCCGGTGCACGCCGTGCCCGACGACGCGCTGCTCAACGCCGAACGCGCGGCGCACGACGGCGCCAGCATCGCCATCACCCAGATCCAGGAAACGGTGATCGACCACGGCGGCGCGCTTGTCACCGACCCGCCGCTATCGGATGCGCCGCCGCAGGCCTACGAGTCCGTCACGCCGCCGTGGCGCGCGTTCACGCTGATCCTGCCGCTGCGCGCCGGCTAGGCCATCGGGATCATGGAATCGCCATCATGGAACAAGACGCCGCCGGACCGAATTTCATTCTGCTGGCCAGCATGAACGACGAGCACGAGGACGACTGGGCCAACAACCTTGCCCAGTTGCATCGCCTAGTCCAGCAGTACCCCGCGATTGCGCCGTTCGTCGGCGCGGAGCTGCGCCGCCGCACGTCGCTGGAAAGCGCCAAGACGCAGCTCGAATCATGGGACATGTCCACGCCCCGCATCGAACCCCGGCTCGTCATTATCGACGCCCGGCTCGGCTCCACGGCCAGCAAACGCGGCAAGCCCGGCGCGGCAGCCGTGGAACTGCTGGAATGGATCGCCGCGCGCTCGTCGGTCCCGCTGCTGGTGCTGGCGGTCGACCCGCCCGAACTGGTGCAGCGCTATGTGCTGGAACGTCCCCAGGTCTTCATGTGGACCAACGATGCGAAGGCCAACGTCAACAGCGGCGCGGAAGTCGCCACCGTGCTCACCTGCCTGACGCCGCTGGCGCCCAAGCGCCGGCGGCGGCTGATCATTCGCGTGGGCGAGCACTCGATCACCTACCGCATCCAGATGGGACGCCACGAGTATTCGTCTCAGGACATGCCGTACAAGGAGCGCGACCGCATCACCGCGCTGGTGGGCCGTATCGAGACCTTCAGCCCCTATCTGGGCGAGACCAAGGCGCCGCAATGGCTGAAAGACCTGAGCGGCGTGGGCGAGGATGTCTTCAGCGCCATGGTGACCCACAGCCTGGGCGCGCCGGTCGCCAAGCTGATCCAGCGGGCGCGCGACGAGGAGGTGTCGCCGGGCGCGGGGGCCTTCGCGGGTCTGGACCTGCGCTTTGAATTCAACCTGGCCAGCCAGGAGGTGTCGCGCCTGTTCAACCTGCCCTTCGAGATGGGCCGCGAGTTCGGCGCCGACAGCGGGCGTTACCTGTGTTTGGAACTGCCGATGGCGCGGCGCCTGCATCTGGACGGCATGGCGCCCGCGCCGCGCTGGGAGCCGGACGCGCGCACGCCCGGCCAGCCGGTGCGGATGCTGTTCATGGACGCCAGTTCGGTGTTTGGCACCGTCACCTTCCGGCGCGAGGACGGCGGGCCCGCGCTGCCGGCGATGGAGTTCGGGCCGCTGCAATCCGTGGCCAAGGAGCGCGAGCACCTTGCGGAACTGGCCGCGCGCGCGCCGGGGCACCTGATCATCGACCACGTGCGTGCCGCCGATGAAGGGGGGCTCGTGGGCGCGGACCTGCAACGCCGCATCGAAGACCGCCTGCGGACGGGCAACTACGACATCTTTCACTTTGCCGGCCATTCGGTGTCCGAAGGCGAAAGCACGATGCTGGTGCTGCCAGGCGAGGACGGCGAGGCCTGGCAATTGTCGATCCGGCTGATCGGGCAGTGGATGGAGGCCGGCAAGTGCAAGCTGCTGGTGCTGTCTTCGTGCAGCGGCGCGTCGGTGCGCACCGCGCTGGAGGTCATGCGCGCGGGCGCGGCCGGCGTGCTGGCCTTTCGCTGGCAGGTCGAGGAAGAATCCTGCGCCCGCTACATCCAGCGCTTTTACGACGTGTACCTGGATGCGACGCAGCCCAAGGACCTGGCGGAGGCCTACCGCTATGCGTGCAAGGCCGCGCAGGGCGACGCGGGCGACCTGCCGACGTGGGCATCGGCAATGGCCATCGTGCGCGACTGAGCGGGCGGCGGTCCCGCGGCACAAGGAGCTGACATGGACGGAATATTCGGCATGCTGCGCGGCATCGGCGGCAAGGCGGCTGGCGGCGACGGCGCGGGCGCGCTGCTGCCGACCGTGCCTGCGGGACGCAACTTCTACGCGGAGATCGAGCCGCCCGGCGGCACGCCCGCGCTGGCTGCGGGCATGGACGGCGCCGCCTTCGTGCCCGGCCAGTGCTACTTCAGCGTCCGGCTGGTCGAAATGCGCCTGTGCGACGCGGGCACCTATCTCAGCCAGTTCCTGCCGCTGTGCACGTTCTTTCTGCGCTACGGCGCTGAGGGCACCCGGCGCGAGATTCCCTACATCGTCGGCTACGACCTCATCCAGCAGGCGCTGGGCGCGGCGGCGCCCGACGCCGGGGCGCGCCGTGTCGCCTTCCGGGATGTCTATGTTGCGCGCAACGTCCCGTACGCCAGCGATGGATTGGAGATGTACGCGGCGCTGTGCCGTTTCGCCGACAGCAGCCTGTCGCGCGGCATCCTGGATTTCGTGTCCACCGCGGTCACGATGCTGGGCGGCCCGGTCGGCGGGGCGATCGTCAAGACAGGCGAAAGCCTGCTCACGCCGCTCGCCAAACTGTTCGGCACCGACGGCGTCAGCGTGCGCTTTGGCGTGTACGATGGCGACGCATTGCGGCGCAGCGGCTACCGCGTCCTGGCGGGCGCGGATTCGCAGGACAAGCTGTCGGGGCTGCAACTCGTCGATGGCGTGCTGCACCGCCAGAACGGCGCAGGCAAACCGGAGCCGGTCAACGACGTCGATTATCTGGTCCTGGCCTTTGAGCAGCGCGCGACGCTGGGCGCGGACATGTTCGCCGCGGCCACCACGCTGCCGTTCCATCATCTGTGGAAGGACGTCTCCAAGGCGCTGATCGGCAACGACGCCACGGCCGCCAGCGCCGCGTACCAGTCCCTGTTGATAGCGGTGGCGGAATCGCCGCTGCTCATCGACGCGGACCGCTTCGCGCTGCTGACGGCCTATGCCGCGCAGCGCGGCGCGTGGGAAGCCGCCAGCGAGCGATCCGGCCTGCGTACCCGCAGCGGCGGCAAAAGCCTGGCCACCGCGATGACGGACCGCGTCAACGCGCGGGGCAAGGCCGATCCGGTGGCGGAGCTGCTGAAGGCGGCCAAGAAACACATCACGCCGCCGCCCGTCCCAACAGAAGAAACCGGACCCAAGGTGCTGGACGACGACGCTGTCGCGCAGACGGTGTCGAACCTGACGAAAACACTCGCCGAGAAAGGTGGCGCGCAGACGCCCGGCGCCCTGTCGCGCGCCACCAGGGAGCTGCTGTCAATCATGCTGAGCGATTCGGCATAGCGCATCGCCAGAATCAGCGCAGTTCCAGCGTCGCCCCGATCACGCGCATCGTCGGCATGAGCTGGCGCCAGGCATCCTTGGGCATCGTGGCTGGCCGCGTAAGTTGCGCAGCCGCCGGGTTGTCCAGCAGGTTGCCCTTGCAGGCGAACACGATGCTGTTGGTCATGTCGTCGTCGACCACCTCGAACATCGACGAGCCGAACGCGTCGCGCACGCGGTCCAGGTATTCGTGATGCATGGGGTGGTTGACGTGGAAGTTGATCACCAGGATGCCGTCGTCGCGCAGGGCCCGATGGCAGTCGGCGTAGAAGCCGGCGGAACACAGGGCATCCGGAATGCCGCCGGCCACGAATCCGTCCAGCAGGATCACATCGGCGGCGTCCGTCAGCCCGGCAAGATGCTGCGCGGCATCGGCCTGGATGACCTGAAAGCGCGCGCTGTCCGGCGGCACCATGAAGGCGTCGCGCAGCGCGATGACGGCGGGATCGATTTCCACCACCGTGACGTGCGCCCCCGTCAGATAACGGTGGCAGAACTTGGGCAGCGATCCGCCCCCCAGTCCCACCATCAGGATGTCCGCCGGCTCCGGCTTGAACAGCACGAAGCCCATCATCATCCGCGTGTATTCGATTTCGAGCGCATCCGGATTCAGCAGCGACATGCTGCTCTGGATCTCCTGCTGCGTGAAATGCAGGGTGCGCCGGGTGCCAGCATTCTGGATGAAGGGCCGGTGGGGGGCCGCCGGCCCGTCGGAAACGGGCGAATCGGCGGGAACGGGAACGTCGGACATGGGCGCAGGGTGCAAAGCGAAAGATTCGCAGAAGATACCACTGCCACGCCCCCGCGGCCCGCGCCGCGGGATCGGCGTGTCAAACAGGCCGGCCTCTGCGCCGTACCGCCGCCTCAGACAAGCATCACCGGACAGGGCGAGTGCGCCAGGATCCGCCCGCTGACCGAGCCGCGGATGGCGTTGATCAGCGGGCTGTGATGATGCGAGCCGATCACGATCGCCCCGGCATCGATCTGCTTTGCATACTCGACAATTTTCTCCGGCGTGAAGCCGACAAGCTCGTGGCATTCGTGGCCGACGTTGGCGGCGGTCAGGATGCCGACCACCGATTGCATCGCCTTGCCGCTTTCCTCGTGGTGCCAAGCGTCGATGTCCGCCTTGCCGATGAAGGACTTCACGTCACCGGCCACATCGGGTTCGCAGTGCACCACGTGCACGACGAAATCGCGATTCAGCAAGGGACTTTCCACCAGAAATCGGGCCGCCGCATCGCTGTGCAGCGAGCCGTCGGTGGCAAGAATGATCGTGTTCATGGCAGACCTCCGGTTCATGACTTCCTGGCTTCGTTGCGCGCGGGCTTGTGCGCGCCCCTTCCGGGCATCACCCAGCTTGCGCCCACCGACGCCAGCAGGATCACGCCCACCACCCCAAGCGACCAGTGCACCGGCACGTGGACCCATTGTTCGGCAAGCATCTTGCCGCCAATGATGACCAGCACCGACGCAAGGCCATACTTGAGATAGTGAAACCGCGCCACCATGTCCGCCAGCAGGAAATACAGCGCCCGCAGGCCCATGATGGCAAAAATGTTGGATGTGAAGACGATGAACGGATCGGTCGTCACGGCAAAGATGGCGGGGATGCTGTCCACGGCAAACACCACGTCCGTCGCTTCGATGACAATCAGCACGACGAACATCGGCGTCGCGTAGCGCAACCCGTCGATGCGCACGAAGAACGACTGGCCGTGATAGTCCTTGGTGATCCGCATGGTGGATCGCAGAAAGCGTACCAGCGGATTGCGGGCGATGTCCGGCTGTCGGCCGGCGGTGAACAGCATCTTCAAGCCCGTGAAGATCAGGAAGGCGCCCAGCACATAGAACAGCCACACGAACTGGGACAGCAGCCACACGCCGGCCAGGATCATGCTGACGCGCATGACGATGGCGCCCAGCACGCCGTACAGCAGCACGCGCCGCTGCAGTTCCAGCGGCACGGCGAAGTACGTGAAGATCAGCGAGAACACGAACATGTTGTCCACGGACAGGGACAGTTCGATGAGATAGCCGGTGTAGAACTCCAGCGCCTTCTGATGTGCGACCGCCCGGCCCAGGGTGGCGTCCAGATACCACCACATCAGGCCCCCGAACAGCGTGGCAAGCGTCATCCACGCGCCCACCCAGCAGAGCGCCTCGCGCGAGGATACGCGGTGGGCGCGGCGCCCACCGAACGCATAGAGGTCCAGCGCCAGCACGATCAGCACGAATCCCACGAACCCCGCCCACATCGGCAGCGTGGCAAAGGTTTCGACCCGGTTCATGAGAGGCGCCTCCTTCCATCGCGCCGCGTGCGCCGCGCAATGGGAAAACAAGAACTGCAATCGCACGAGGCCAGTCTAGTGCGGGGCGATTCCTCCAACAATCCGCATTATGATGACCCGATAGTCAGATTTTTTGGATTGATCAGCCATGGTCACTCTCAACTACAAGCATCTGCGCTATTTCTGGACGGTCGCGAAGGCGGGCAGCATCGCCCGCGCGGCACAGCAGCTTCAGCGCACGCCGCAATCGATCAGCGGCCAGATCCAGGAGCTGGAATCCACACTCGGCACGGAACTGTTCCGTCGCGCGGGCCGCGGTCTGGAACTGACCGATGTCGGCCGCCATGCGCTGTTATATGCGGACCGGATTTTCACGATGGGCGACGAACTGCTGGACGACCTGCGCGAGCGTCCGGCGCGGCGTGCGTTGGAGTTCAAGGTGGGGGTGGCCGAGGGCATGCCGAAGGCGATGGTGTACCGGATGATCGAGCCGGCATTGCATCTGGACCAGGACGTGCGGCTGATCTGCCGTGAGGGGCGGTTGCCGTTTCTACTGGCGGATCTGGCGGTGCATCGCTTCGATATGGTGATCGCGGATCGGCCGATGCCGAACAATCTGAATGTGCGGGGGTTCAGCCATCTGCTGGGGGAATGCGGGCTGACGTTCTTTGGATCGCCGCCGTTGCTGGACAGTCTGACGGGAACGTTTCCGGCGCTGCTGGACCAGGCGCCGTTCCTCTTGCCGGGCGAAGACGCCGCGATCCGGCCGCGGCTGTTGCAATGGTTCGATGAGCATGACATCCGGCCACGCATCGTGGGTGAATTCGACGATAGTGCGCTGATGAATTCTTTCGGGCAGACGGGAACGGGGCTGTTTGTTGCGCCGACGGCGACGGCGGCGTATCTGTGCAAGCAGTATCGGGTGCGCGTGATCGGGCACGCGGCGGACGTGAAGGAGCAGTTTTACGCGATCACGACCGAGCAGCGGTTGGAGCATCCGGCGGTGGTGGCGTTGAGCCGTGCGGCGCGGGAGGATATTTTTGGGACGGTGAAGTGACGGCGGCGCGCGAAGGCTGGCGCACCGCTGTGTGCGCCTGATTACAGGAAGGACTTCGCGTGTTTGAGGACCTGATCGCAGGCCTTGCGGGTGAGTTCCTCTTTCAGCCCGCCGCCGCTCAGGTCTACCGATTTGCCGTCGCTGCCGTTTAGGAGGCCTTGCAGGCCGGCAAGGTACCCGGAATCCGATTTGGCTTTCTGCGTTGAGCCGCCGCCGATCTTGCCCATCAGTTTGTCTTTCAGGGCCTGGGCATCGCCGCCGGCCAGGTAGTTGTTTTTCATGCAGAACTCGAGCACGCCGGCTGCGTTGCCGGCTGAGGCGGGGGTGAGCGAAGAGAGCGGCAGGCTGTTGCCTAGGCCTTGCAGGATGCCGCCTTGGGTTGACCCGCCCTGAGTTGAGCTGCCTTGGCTCTCCATCTGTCCCTTTACGGCATCGAGCCACTGGGCGCTGGCGACGCCTGCGTAGCACTGCGCCGCGATGAGGGCTGCGGCGACGGCTAGGTGGCGGAAAGGGATCTTCATGACTTGCTCCTGGTGCGGTGGTGAGTGCGGCCATCGTAGCGGCGCGCTGCTGCGGATCGGCGTGCGGGCGGCGGGTGTAATGCGACAAATGTTGTGCTTGCGGCCACCGTACGCCGTGAGGCCGTAGCAATTCCATTCTTAACGTCACGGCTTTGATACCGGTGTGATGGGTGAGGGTGTTGAACGTCGGGCGGGCGACGGGCGTGTGAGGGCTTCGCGGTTGGTGATCTTGCTGCCACGTGGATCTTCGTAGGTCGCCCGACGCCGCGGTCACCGGGGAGGCGATCGCCCACGATTGCGGTCCGGAGCCTTCGCTCCGGACTCCCCCGTCGTCATCGTCGTTGTCGCCTCCGGCGACTGCCTTCCGATTCCCTCGGGCGCATCGACGGCGCTCGCCTCCCCGGTGACCACGACGCCGTGCTGCCAGGGTCTTTGGTATGGGCGCTACAAGACCTGTATTCAGGGCAGGAAATCTGCGGGGCCGCCGGGTTGCTGCCGCCCGGACGGCGGCAACCCGGCATCGGGTTCGTGGGGCGTCGTGGCGGTGTGCGCTGCGCGCCTACGCTACTATTTCGCACTGTCCCCGGGGAGGCGGCTGGCGTGCCGCCAGCGCATTCAAGAGGCTTCCCGTGCCATCTATTTCGTGAGAACCCGAGATGTCGTCCGTCGAATTCCAAGATGTCTTCGTCCCCGCCGCCGGCGGCCAGCTGTTTGTGCGGCGCTGGACGCCCGATGCCTCTGCCTCCTCCGGCGAGCGCGGCGTGCCGATCGTGCTGATGCACGATTCGCTCGGATGCGTGGAGTTGTGGCGTGACTTTCCGGAGCGGTTGGCGGGCGCAACGGGCCGCGAGGTCATTGCCTACGACCGGCTGGGGTTCGGCCGGTCCGATCCGTACAAGGGCACGCTGGGCGTGGACTTTGTGGTGCGCGAGGCTATCGAGGGATTTCGCGCCGTGCGCGAGGCGCTCGAACTGGAAGAGTTCGCGGCGTTCGGGCACAGCGTGGGTGGGGGGATGGCGATTGCCAGCGCTGCGGCTTATCCGCAGTCTTGCCGCGCGCTGATTACCGAGTCGGCGCAGGTTTATGCCGAGGAACGCACGTTGGACGGGATCCGCCAGGCGGGGGAGTCTTTCGCGCAGCCGGGACAGTTGGACCGCCTGAAGAAGTATCACGGCGAGAAGGCGGCCTGGGTGCTGAGCGCGTGGATCGATACCTGGCTGTCGCCGGACTTCGCGGACTGGACGCTGGATCCGCAGTTGGCGCAGGTGAAGTGTCCGGCGCTGGCGCTGCATGGCGACAACGATGAATACGGGTCCACGGTGCACGCCGAGCGCATTGCGCAATTGGCGGGCGCGCGGCCGGTTATCTTCGAGAACTGCGGCCATGTGCCCCACCGGGAGATGCCCGAGCAGGTGCTTGCGACGGTGTCGGACTGGCTGCCGCGCGCCGGCTGAGCGGCGCGTGGTGTCGCGGTGAGATGCGGTGTGACGCGTTTCTGCGCTACAGGCGCGTGACGCGCAGCACGGCGTCGGCAAACGCCTTGGGCGCCTCTTGCGGCAGGTTGTGGCCGATGCCGGTGCCGACGTCGATGTGCTGGTATTTGCCGGTGAACTGGCCGGCGTAGGCAGCGGGTGGCGGATGCGGGGCGCCGTTGGCGTCGCCTTCCATGGTGATGGACGGAATGCCGATCTTGGGCAGTTGCGCCAGGCGCGTCTCGAGCGCGTCGTACTGCGCTTCGCCCTGCGCCAGCCCCAGCCGCCAGCGGTAGTTGTGCACGACGATCTCGACGTGGTCGGGGTTGTTGAAGGCGCGTGCGGATCGCGCAAACGTTGCGTCGTCAAAGCGCCATTGAGGCGAGGCCAGTTGCCAGATCAGCTTGTTGAAGCTGTCGACGTTGGCAGCGTAGCCGGCGGCGCCGCGTTCGGTGGCGAAGTAGAACTGGTACCACCATTGCAGTTCGGCCTGCGGCGGCAGCGGTTTGCGGTTGCCTTCCTGGCTGCCGATGAGGTAGCCGCTGACCGACACCAGCGCTTCGCAGCGTTCGGGCCAAAGGGCCGCCATGATGCAGGCGGTGCGCGCGCCCCAGTCGAAGCCGGCGACGACGGCCTTGCGGATCTTCAGGGCGTCCATCAGCGCAATCATGTCGACGGCGACGACAGCCTGTTCGCCGTTGCGCGGGGTGTCGGGCGACACGATCCGGGTGGTGCCGTAGCCGCGCAGATGGGGCACGATGACGCGGTAACCGGCGGCGGTCAGGCGCGGCACGACGTCGATGAAGCTGTGGATGTCGTAGGGCCAGCCGTGCAGCAGGATGG
The DNA here is from genome assembly GCF_002331005.1 of Achromobacter sp. UBA2119. Taxonomy (NCBI): domain Bacteria; kingdom Pseudomonadati; phylum Pseudomonadota; class Betaproteobacteria; order Burkholderiales; family Alcaligenaceae; genus Achromobacter; species Achromobacter sp. UBA2119. Next base: position 119,151 of record NZ_DCYD01000014.1, read on the forward strand.
CGACGGGGCCGTCGGCGGGGCCGGCGTCCACGTAGCCCACGTCGAGCGTGCCGGCGCGGATCTGGCGGATGTTGTTGAACGTGGGGATGAGGCCTTGGGGGGCCTGCGCCACGGACTTGGCGATCGCGTTGCCGCCGAGCGCGAGGCCCAGCAGGCTGGCGCCCGCCAGCGATGAAGTGGTACCCAGCAGGCGGCGCCGCTGGACGTTTACCGGTTCCGACATGGTGATGCTCCAGAAAGTCGTGTTGAAAGGGACATGACTGCTGGACGTCACTGTGGCGCAGGCCGCCGGGCGTTGGGTGTCGGCATGTACGCGCCGCGCGGGCGGATACACAGGGACATAAAAAAGCTGAAGGACGGGCCCTGGAAGGGCTGGAGGCGGCCGGGCGGCACCTTTACTATCACTGCTAGCCGGCACACCCGCCTGCCGGGGATGAATCCGCATGAGCACTCGATCTGCCGCAACGATGTCCTCCCCCCGCTCGCGCCGCGTGCTGCCGTGGACAGTGGTGATCCTGGTGGCGCTGGGCCTGGCGCTCTACGGACCGATTCCGCAGCTCGAGCACTATCACGACTTTGCGGACAAGCGCTCGTGGCTGGGCATTCCCAACGCGGGCGATGTGCTGTCCAACCTGGGCTTTGCGGTGGTCGGGTGGTATGGCCTGGCGCTGGTGCTGCACTCGCGCCGGCACCCTGCGCTGGATGCGATCCGGCCAGGCTACACGGTGTTTTTCCTTGCGCTCTTGCTGACCGCGTTCGGGTCCGGCTGGTATCACCTGGTGCCGGACAACGCGCGCCTGATCTGGGACCGCCTGCCCATTGCGCTGCTGTGCGCCGGCATCCTGTCCGCTGTGTGGCGCGAAACCGTGGGCGACGGCCGCTGGGTCGATGTGCTGTGGACCACGCTGGCGGTGGGCAGCGTGGCGTGGTGGTGGTACACCGATCACACGTCGACGGGCGATCTGCGTCCGTACCTTTTCGTGCAATTCATGCCGCTGGTGCTGGTGCCGCTGCTGCAATGGCGCAACGGCACACCCATGCGGGAACGGCTGTATTTTGGCGCGGCGATCGGGTTCTACGTGCTGGCCAAGGCTGCAGAGCTGCTCGACCATCAGATTTTTGATGCCTTCGCGTTCCTCAGCGGCCACACGCTCAAGCACCTGTTTTCGATGGTGGCGGGGCTGATGGTGACGCTGAACTTCGCGCATCGCAAGCGCGAGGCGGATGCAACCGTCCGCCCGTACCCGCCGGCCTGAACCGTTAGCGCTTGCAGCGCGATCCACGCTGTCGTCTGATACGCCCCAATATCCGGCTGACGATGTCGCTGGACCGGCATACGGACTAAAGCAAAAAAGGTAGGCCACGCACCGTCACGGTGGCCTACCAAGGCCGACATCGTTGCAGCCTGCGCATTGCAGGCCGCGCATTGCAGACCTTTCGTTGCAGCCCAATTACTTCGGCATCAGGACAGTGTCGATGACGTGGATGACGCCGTTATCCGCCACCACGTCCGTCTTCACGACCTTGGCGTTATCCACCATGACCGTCCCGCCATTGACCGTCACCGTCAGCGGGCTGCCTTGAACGGTCTTCACCTGGCCTGCCTTCACGTCCTTGGCCATGACCTTGCCCGGCACGACGTGATAGGTCAGGACCTTGGTCAGCGCCGCCTTGTCCTTCAACAGCGCGTCGAGCTTGTCCTTCGGCACCTTGGCGAAAGCCTCATCGGTCGGCGCAAACACGGTGAACGGCCCCGGGCCCTTCAGCGTGTCCACCAGGCCGGCCGCCTGCACGGCGGTCACCAGGGTGTTGAACGACCCCGCAGATTTGGCGGTGTCGACGATGTCGGCGGCCTGCGCCGTGCCCAGCGCCAGGGTGAGCGAAATACCTGCCAGAAGACGTTTCATGATTGACTCCTTGTCCCGTGAACATCCGCGAAAAGCGGGGTTTGCGCAAAGCGGCGTTGAGATCGAAAGTGAACCGCTTGAGGAGAAAATTTACGCGTCGGACGGCTTCTCGTCCATGTTTTGAACCGCTATTATTCAAACTTATCGGTTCAATATCGGGTCAACCAAAACCATGGAATCCAAGCAACCGGATGACGGCCGCATCACCTACCGCAGCGGCGTGGCGGCGCGGCTAGCGGGACTGTCGCCCGAGACCCTGCGCGTCTGGGAACGCCGCTACAACCTGTCGGGCGCGGAACGCTCGGCGCGTGGCCAGCGGCTCTATTCCGCCGAGCAGGTCCGCCGGCTCAGCCTGCTCAAGCAGCTGGTCGATCAAGGTCACGCCATCGGCGTGCTCGCACCCATGTCCGTGGATCAGTTGCAGGAACTGGCGGGCGCCGCCGCGCACCAGCCCAAGGCGCACGGGCCGTTGAGGGTGGGCGTGGTCGGCGCCAACCTGGCGCGGCGCATTGCCGGCAGCGGACGCGACGGCCTGGATGTGATCGTCCAACATAGCTGGCCCCACCTTGAACAGGTCGCGCTCACGCCGCAGGACACCGGCGTCGAGGTTCTGGTGATCGAACAGTCCGAGTTGCACGAGAGCGCCTTGCCGCTGATCGTGGCCGCTGCGCAAGCATGCGGCCAAGCGGCCGTCGTGGTGCTGTACCGGTTCTGCGCCAGCGCGACCATCCGCGCGTTGCGCGCGCACGGCTGCCTGGCCGCCCGCGTTCCCGCCGACACCGGCGAGCTGCTGCAGTTGTGCCGGTCCGCGCTGGCGGGCGAGCGGCTGCCGACCGCGCCGCAGCATCCGACGCCGGAGCTGCGCTTTGACGAGCATGCGCTCCTGACCATCATGGCGTCCGGTAGCGGCCTTGCCTGCGAATGCCCGAAGCACCTGGCCGACCTGTTGCTGATGGTGGGCAGCTTTGAACGCTACAGCGTCCAGTGCGCGTCCCGCAATGAAGACGACGCCCAACTGCACAGCGAACTCGGACGCGCAGCCGGGCAGGCACGCGCCATCCTGGAAGTTGCGATGGAACGCCTGGCCAGAGCCGAAGGGTTGCCGTTGCCGGCGGGGACGCCGAAGACGGAAGCCCAAAAGAAAGCGCGCTGAGGGCAGGGCCGTAAGACCCTGCGCTCAGCGCGTGGCGCGTGCAAAGGAACGAGCCCGGATTCAAGCCCGTTGCCGTTCAGGCATCGGCATTGAACCGGCCGCGCTGCCTGCGCCTTAGAAGCGCGTCATCAGCTTGAACATGCCCGACTGCTGGCGATTGCCGCCGCCAAACTGCGCGTCGTACGCCACGCCAGCCGTTGTGTTGCGCGTGATCGCCACTTCTGCGCCCAGGCCCAGCACGGCCGCGTTCTGCGCAATGGGAACGCCCGACACCGTGAAGGTGCTGCCGCCCTCGAAAGCCAGCTTCTGCGTGGGTTTGACATCGCCCATCGCATGGCGCCAGCCCACCGTGGCCGTCAGGCGGCCCGGCGCGTCATCCGTGCCGATCAGCATGGCGCCGCGCAAGCCCAGCGTGGTGCTCGTCACATCGTCCGTGCTGCCTTGGCCGCGCAGGGCCGCGCTGCCGCCCGTTTCCTGGAAGTCGCGCGTGCGGACCTGGTTCCATGCCACGCCGGCAAAGGGTTCGATGGCGTAGGCGTCGCCCAGCGGCAGCTTGTAGCCCAGTTCCGTGAACACCTGCGTCGACGACGCGTTATACGACGACTCGAGGCGCTGGTTCAGGCTGCCGGCCGCAATATTGCGCTTGGAATCGATCTCGTGCCAGGTGTAGGCCGCGCCCACCATGAAGCGCACATGTCCGGGACCTGCTTCGAAATTCTTGCCGCCGAAGACCGTGGCCGTGTAGCTGTCCACGCTCATGCGCGACGACACGTCGGAGATCGAGTTGTGGCTGCCGGTGTACCCGACCGCGCCGCCCAGGCGCCAACCGCCGCCCACATCGCCGTCGCCGCCGACAAAGAGACCGCCTGCGGACTGATGCACGGTGGATGCATTGCCGTCGCCACGGAAGGTGCTCCAGTTGCCGAAGGCCTGCGCCCAGATCGGCGATGCGCCGCTTTGCGGCAAGGCGTCTGACGACGACGCGCCCAATTGGGCCGTCGGCCGGCCAGCGCGCATCGGCGCGTCGAGGTTGCCGCGCAGATGCGACAGCGGCAACGTGGTCACCGCGTCGCCCTGGCCTTGCAACACGCTGCCGGTGCTGGCGTACGCTTCGCCGGACAGTTGCTTCAGGGCCGCGCGCGCTTGCGCGGGAGACATGGCCAACACGGCCGCCGTCACCTGGCTTGCACCCGTCGTCTTGCCTGCGCCATTGCCGCTGGCGATCAGCGACGAGTCGGCGCCGGGCGTGACGGGCGTGGTGACGACCGGGGCGGATTCATTGCCGTTTCCGGTGCCTGTCGCCGCCGAGCCACTGCCCGTCGTTGCGGAACCGTTGCCGGTCGATGCCGAGCCGTTGCCCGTCGATGCCGAGCCGTTGCCCGTCGACGCCGAGCCGTTGCCCGTCGACGCCGAGCCGTTGCCCGTCGATGCGGAGCCGTTGCCCGTCGACGCGGAGCCGTTGCCCGTCGATGCGGAGCCATCGCCCGCCGATGCCGAACCGTTGCCCGCCGACGCGGAGCCGTCGCCAGCCGGCGCCGAGCCATTGCCCGTCGACGCGGAACCATTACCCGCCGAAGCCGAGCCGTTACCGCTCGAGGGCGGCGCTTCCTGATCCAGCGCTCCACCCACGTTCGTTTCGTTCTCCGAACCGCCCACGCTGCCGATCGGCACGTCGTTACGCGAGAGCGTCATGAAAGCATTCTTCGCGTCATAGCTGAGCGACGGCGTCAGGAACGCGTAGTTGCTCGACACGCCCGTGAACCGGCCTTGAATGCCGCCGTCCGCGGTGAGGATGTTGTACGTCGTGCGCGGCGCGTAGTTGCCATTGGGCCCCACATGCGCGACCGTGCCGTCCAGCGTGGCAACGCCGGTCACATGGATGCGGTCGCTCAGCGTGCTGGTCGGATCGGCGTGCACGCGATAGATCGTGTCCTGGCCGAAGTTGAGATTGCCGTTGACCGTCAGCGTGCCCATCGGCGTGCCGTCGTTACCCGGCGAAATCACAGCCGTGGGGTACAGCGTCGTGCTGCCGACTTGGCCGACACCTGCCAGCACCACTTCGCGGCCGATGTCCATCGGGCCGTTCAGCTTGCCGTTGATCTCCAGCGCGCCGTCGGCGATGAAGATGGGGCCGGTCAGGTTGCTGCTGTCGCCGTTCAGGATGATGGAGCCGACGCCGGTCTTCACAAAACCTTCCGTGCCTTGCAGCGGGTTGTCGATGATGTCGACAAACTGGCCGGCCGCATACGTGCCGTCGCCGACGACGATGACGGGCGGGTTGCCGCCCGTGCCCGCCAGCGTGATCGGCGCGCCTTGCAGGCGATAGCGGTCCGTGGCGAACTGCAAGCCCGACGCACGCACCGGACCGGCGCTGCCGTCCACGGTGACCGTGCCCGCCGCGCCCGTGAAGATCGCATAGCCGCCGCTGGGCAGGGCGCCCGTGGCGTTCGTCGGGCTGCTCCAGTTGCCGCTCGTCGCCGTCCACGTACCGCTGCCGCCGCCCGCGGTTGCCGCGGAGGCCACACCATTGCCGTTCCACAGATTGGTGGTGCTGGGACCCAGGACCAGGTTGATGTGCTTGTCGCCCGTCAGCGTCTGGATCGTCGCGGCCGGCGCCGAGTCGCCGGAGACCGTGCCCAGCGTCAGTCCGCTTCCGCTCAGCGTGCCGCCGTACGACATGATGCGGTAAAAGCCCGCGTTGACCCCGTGCGTGCTGACCTTCACGTTCAACGTCGCGTTGTTCAGGGCAACGTTGCCGCCCACCTTGATGTTGTCGCCCGTGCCGGGTTGCGTGATGGGCAGTCCGGCGTAGCCGGTTTCGAAATCAAAGACGCCGTTGTTGATCGACAGATTGCCGTTCACCACGAGATTGCCGTTGGAGACCCCCGTCGGCGTGTCCACCCAGTATCCCGGCGCCACGCGGGAATTTCCCGTCACGTTCAGGTCGCCACCGATCGACCCGAAACCCGCCACCGTGCCATTCGACATGGCATTGACGTTGCCGCCGATCGCCACGCCCGCACCGCCGCCATTACCGCCAATAACCGCCGTGCCGCCGTTGACATCAATGCCGCCGGGAAAGTTGGCCGACCCGTCAAACACCTGCGTATTGCCCGACCCGATGGTCAGGTCCGCAGCGGTGACGTTCCCCACGTAGGACGCGCTCAAGGCGAGCGTCGCCGTCAGCCACTTCTTTGTGCCGTATGCCAAAACTTCAATCCTCCGGATTAATCGAGCTTCCTTTCACACATTGCCGATATGTTTAAAAAGTATCGGTAAGTAATAATGCAGCCGGCGTGAATTTAGGGTCAGCTCTCGAAAAAAGGAGGCAATGTATAACGATTTTTTTTACGTCCCCGTTAATAAACGAGGTTATGTCCCGTTAATTATCAAAATAGGTCTACGGCATACGACCGATATTTGTAGGAAGCACTACGCGTGGGTTATCCGAAGTATTTATATTGGTCGATTGGATACCATCTTTGCGAGGCGAACGGCCCGATTTGGATACCATCCGTTCCCTTTACGGTGCCGATTATTGGACAGCGACTCACATACATTTCCGAAACAAAATGACACGACGGCCTGGTCCACCCTTACCTTTTTGATTAATCCGGTCGGCGCTGCGCGCCCAACCTCAAAATACGTATGAGCCGGGTGATTAATACCGCTGGTGAAAACGCCGCACGGGTTCTCACAGTTTTGGAACCGCATTCAGGGCACTGCGTGGCAACGTCGTGCCTCGCCCCCAAGCGTTCCACGGACCGCTTCAGTCCACCATTACGCTGCTCAAGCTGGCGGATCCGCTGCAATTCGTCCCGGCTTTGGACGGCGCGCAGGTAAGCGCGCAGCCCGTCGAACGGAGGCCGTGTCTCACTGCGGCAGTCGGGCGTTTCCATGTTCTCTCCACCCACCTATTGCGCGGGCGAGGCGGCGGCCACGGCGTCGGGCAGCGGAAACGTCACGCTCAAGCACACGCCACGCCCCTCGGCGCCGTCCTCCAACGTGACGCGCGCATTGTGCGAGCGGGCGATCCTTGCCACCAGGGCCAGCCCCAATCCGCTGCCGTGGCTTGGCGCACCGGGCCCGCGGTAGAAGGGGTCGAAGATGCGCTCGCGCAGCGGCCGTGCGATGCCCGGGCCGTTGTCCGACACCGCCAACGTGACGCTGTCGGCCGCCCGCTCCACCGCTACCCTGATCGAACTGCCGTCGCCGCTGTACCGGCCTGCGTTGTCCAGCAGGTTGCGCACCAGGATGCCCAGCGCGTCGACCTGACCCAGAATCTGGCCCGGGACGGCATCCACGGTGAGCTGCTGGCCGCGATGGACGAACGACGCCTGCATGTCCCGCAGGACAAAGCCCACGACGGAAGCGAGATTCACCGGTTCAAGCACGATGTCGTTCCTGTCGGTGCGCGCCAGGTCCAGAGGACGGCGGGGACGGGTAGGTCGCGGGTGATGTCCTGCGTCACCGGCACCATCGCCAGAAAGAACGCAACGCTGTCGACCACCGCCCTCAGCTCATGATCGCGCGCCCCGGACTCGCTCCGCGTCAGGCTGTTCCAGTACAGACCGAACTGCACCAGCCACGACACCAGCAGCGCGCTGAAGATGCCCAGCAGAATCTGCGCCCGCATCGAATTCGTGACCCGGCGCATCAGCTGCTATCCCGGGCGAGGCGATAGCCTTGGCCGTGCACGTTCTCGATGGCGTCCTTGCCCAGCTTGCGCCGCAGGGCGTGAATGAACACGGCGATCGTATTGCTTTCGCCGGGCCGGTCGGCGCCGTAGAGATGCGCGCGCAGTTCTTCGGTGGACGCAAGCCGGTCGGGATGCCTGAGCAGCATCTCCAGCGTGCGGAACTCCTGCTCGGACAGGCGCGTCGGCACCTCATCGACAAAGGCCTCGCGGCGTCCCGGGTCCAGCTTTACATGACGCCAAGCCAGCACCTTGTCGCCCGCCACGCCGCTGCGCCGGAGCAGCGCGCGCATGCGTGCAAAGAGCTCCGTGGGCTCGAACGGCTTGATGACGTAATCGTCGGCGCCCAGATCCAGCCCCTTGATGCGGTCGCTCAAGGCATCCCGCGCGGTGATCAGGATCACCGGCACCGCGTCGCCACGCCGGCGCAGAAAGCGCAGCACGTCCAGCCCCGACCCGCGATGCAGACCGATATCGAGCAGCACGATCGTGAAGGCATGCTCCAGAAGCAGCACCTTGGCGGCGTCGACTTCCTGCACCAGCGTCACCGCAAAGTCCAGCTCCTCGAGGGCCAGCGTCAGTGCGTCCGCGAACATCGCGTCGTCCTCGACCAACAGCACCCGCATGTCAGTTCCCCTGTGTGGGCATTGTCAGCCTCTGCGCGGCGCGGCGCGGCGGGCGTGCCGCATCATAAAGGTCTGCCGCCGCGGCCGATTCCTCGACCAGCGCGGCGTTCTGCTGCGTCATCGTGTCCATCTGCGACACCGCCACGTTCACCTGTTCGATGCCGCTGGTCTGCTCCGCCGAGGCCGAGGCGATTTCCATCGTCACCTCTTTCAGGCGCGCCACAGCGTCCAGCACCTTCTGCATCTGGTCGCCCGCCGTGGCCGCCAGCGACTCGCCGCCTTGCACCGCGCGCTTGGAATTCTCGATCAGGCCCTTGATCTCCTTGGCTGCCGTCGCGCTGCGTTGCGCCAGCGCGCGCACTTCGGTGGCCACCACTGCGAAGCCGCGGCCCTGTTCGCCGGCCCGCGCGGCTTCCACCGCCGCATTCAGCGCAAGAATATTCGTCTGGAACGCGATGCTGTCGATCACCGAGACGATCTCGCCGACGCGCTCGGCATCGGTCGAGATCGCACCGATCGCGTCCACCACCTGGCCCACCACGCGGCCGGCCTCAACCGTGAGCTGGCTGCAATCCACGGCGAGACTGCTGCCGCTGGCAGCGTTGTCCGGTGCGCCTTGACCGTCACTTCGCTGATCCCCAGCTGCTCGGCGACTTCCTTGTTCAGGCAACCGGACGCGATCAACTCGATCACCTGCTGCTCGCGCGCGGTCAACGAGCGATAAAGCGCCATGAGCTTTTCGAACTCCTGCTCTTTTGCGCGGCGCGCGACGTCCGACTCCAGTGCACGGTGCACGGAATCGAGCAGCCGCTGCTCGGAAATGGGCTTTTCCAGGAAATCGATGGCGCCGGCCTTCATGGCTTTGACTGTCTGGCGGATATCGCCAAAGCCCGTGACCACCACGATGGGAATGTGATCGCCCAGTTCACGCATACGCGCCTGCAATGCCAGGCCGTCGCCATCCGACAATTGCAGATCCAGAATCAGACAGGAAGGCACCGGCGGCCGCGCCGCCGCCTGAAAGGCACTGATCGAGTCGAAGGTTTCGGCGTAGATCCCGATGGACGACAGCAAGCGAAACAGCGAGTCGCTGACCTCGGCGTGATCGTCCACGATATACACAATCGCAGAGGGCGCGCCGGTTTTTTGAAAGTTCAACGCTATGACTCCTTGCGGGGCGCGGCGCAATGCTAGCGTCGCATGCCTCATAGGGCAGCCACCAGATACAAATGCTGCGAGTTTAAGCGTTGAGATTTGTCCCCTTTAACTGCGGGCGGCCCGAGCCGCCCTGCAGATTTCCCGCCAGGAGCCTCACTTCTTCTTTTCGCTAAGGAGATGAAGGGATGCCAAGCCCACCCGCTTATGTGTCCCCGTTAGACGTCCGGCGTGGCGGCCTTCGCAGCGGCAGGCTGACGCGCCATCTCGATAAACGCCCGCTGGTAATCCAGGGCGTCGTCCGCCTCGCGCGACCCCAGGAAGATCTGCTTGGGAATACCACGCGGACCCAAGCGCACCGGCACCAGATCCATCTTGACCGCGTACTCCTCGACCAGCCAGCGCGGCAGCGCGGCCACGCCCCGCCCGCTGGCCACCATCTGCAGCATGATGTCCGTGGTCTCGATCGCCTTGTGCCGCTTGGGCGTGACGCCGGCCTTCAAGAGGAACTGGTTGTAGATGTCCAGCCGTTCGATATCGACGGGATAGCTGATGAGCACTTCCTGCGTCAGTTGCTCGGGCTTCACGTAGGCCACCGACGCCAGCGGATGGCCCTTCGCCACGACCAGCACCTGCTCGTAGTCGAACACCGGTTCGAACTTCAGGCCCGGCTTGAACAGCGGATCGGGGGTGACCAGCAGGTCGATCTCGTAGCCGAAGAGCGCGCCAATGCCGCCGAACTGGAACTTCTGTTTGACGTCCACATCCACGTCCGGCCACGCCGCCAGATACGGCGCCACCACCTTCAGTAGCCACTGATAGCACGGGTGGCACTCCATGCCGATGCGCAGCGCGCCGCGTTCGCCCTGGGCAAACTGGCCCAGCCGCTCTTCGGCCAGGTCCAGTTGCGGCAGCACCCGGTTCGCCACCGCCAGCAGATATTGGCCGGCCTGTGTCAGGCGCAAACGTCTTCCTTCACGCAGCCAGATATCGGTGCCGAGCTGCACCTCCAGCTTCTTCATGCTGTGGCTCAGCGCCGACTGAGTCAGGTTCAGCACGCCAGCCGCGGCCGTCAACGAACCTTGTTTTTCGACCTGCTGCACGATGCTCAGATGGATACGTTCAAGCATTCTTATGATCTAGATTCATGGATTTGTGAAATAAAACCATTTTACGTCATGGATTTTGATATTTAGCATTGCGTTCTTGTTTGCCGCTGTGTTCCGCACGTTGACCCGATCAACACGCACGTTCCATGGCAAGTCGACTCCCTCCGCGCCGATTGGCTTCATGGAAGCAAAGATGACACACCCCCTACGCTTGGTCGCCGTTTCCGGCGGCATGCAACGTCCCTCCAGGACCACCGCCCTGGCAGAGGAACTGCTGACGCTGATCGCCAATGAAATCCCCTGCGAACCCCGGCTGGTCGAAATGGGCCGGATCGCCCCGCAGCTTGCCGGCGCGACGTGGCGCTCGAACTTGCCCGACTCGGTCGAGCGCGAGTTGACCGCGGTGGAGCAAGCCGATGTCCTGGTGGTGGTAACGCCCGTCTATCGCGGCTCTTATACCGGCCTGTTCAAGCATTTCTTCGATTTCATTCATCAGGACGCGCTGATCGACAAGCCGGTCCTCCTGGCCGCCACCGGCGGCAGCCAACGTCATGCGCTGATCATCGATCACCAGTTGCGGCCGTTGTTCAGCTTCTTTCAGGCGCGCACGCTGCCGCTGGGCATCTACGCAACCGACGAGGACTTCGTCGACTACCGGCTTAAGAACGACGCGCTGATCGAGCGTGCCGGACTGGCCGTGCAACGCGCACTGCCGCTGGTCGAACTGACCCGGCAGATGCGATCTGCCGCGGCCGTGGAAGCCATCGCGGCCTGAAGCCCAGGCCCAGCGGCTTTCACAGCAAGCCGCGCAGAAACGCCTCTGCGAACGCCGGCCCCGTTCACCCCGAATTCACGCCTATCGCAGCATTTTTGCATCCGACCATCATGAACAAAGACTTCACCTTCAGCATCAAAAGCCTTCGCTTCGATGAAAACTATCAGCCGTCGGACAGCACGCGCATCACGACCAACTTCGCCAATCTGGCCCGAGGCGAAAGCCGCGAGCAGAATCTGCGCAACACGCTGAAGATGATCGACAGCCGTTTCAATGACCTGGCGCATTGGGACAACCCCACGGGCGATCGCTACGCCGTCGAACTCGACATCATCACCGCCGAGATGACGCTGGGCGCAAACGGCAACGCCAATGCGTTTCCGCTGATTGAAGTGCTGAAGACCAACATCGTCGACAAGAAGACCGGCAACCGCATCGACGGCATCGTCGGGAATAACTTCTCGTCCTACGTGCGCGACTACGACTTCAGCGTGTTGCTGCCCGAATACAACGACAACAAATCCACGTTCAGCACGCCGGACGATTTCGGCGACCTGCACGGAAAGCTGTTCAAGCACTTCGTTGAATCCGAGGCCTACAAGGCAAACTTCAAGAAGCCGCCGGTCATCTGCATCAGCGTGTCCAGCAGCAAGACCTATCACCGCACCGACAACCACCACCCGATCCTGGGCGTGGAATATCAGCAAAGCGAATTCTCCCCAACCGATCAGTACTTCGAGAAGATGGGGCTGCAAGTGCGCTACTTCATGCCGCCGAACAGCGTTGCGCCGCTGGCGTTTTATTTCCAGGACGACCTGCTGGGCGCCTACACCAATCTTGAGCTGATCGGCACCATCAGCACGATGGAAGCCTTCCAGCGCATCTATCGCCCCGAAATCTACAACGCCAATTCCGCGGCCGGAAAGCGCTACCAACCCAGCCTCAAGAACCAGGATTACTCGCTGACGCAGATCGTGTACGACCGCGTCGAACGCAGCCAGCTGGCCGTCAAACAGGGCAAGTTTGCCGAGGCGCACTTCATCAAGCCGTACAAGCACGTGCTTGATCAATGGGCCGCCAGCCACTCCCACCAATAAACGAACACAGACGGACACCCGCCATGAAAAAGCTTTTGCCCACCTCGACCGCCGGCAGCCTGCCCAAACCCTCCTGGCTTGCCCAGCCCGAAAAGCTCTGGTCGCCCTGGAGCCTGCAAGACGAACAACTGACCGAAGGCAAGCAGGACGCCCTGATCCTCGCGCTGAAAGAACAGGAACTGGCCGGCATCGACATCGTCAGCGACGGCGAACAGACGCGTCAGCACTTCGTCACCACGTTCATCGAGCATCTGGACGGCGTTGACTTCGAAAAGCGCGAAACCGTTCGCATCCGCGACCGCTATGACGCCAGCGTGCCCACCGTCGTCGGCGCCGTCAGCCGCCAGAAGCCCGTCTTCGTCGAAGACGCCAAGTTCCTGCGCCGGCAGACCAAGCAGCCGATCAAATGGGCGCTGCCCGGTCCCATGACCATGATCGACACGCTGTACGACGCCCACTACAAGAGCCGCGAAAAGCTGGCCTGGGAATTCGCGAAGATCCTGAACCAGGAGGCCCGCGAACTCGAAGCCGCCGGCGTCGACATCATCCAGTTCGACGAACCTGCGTTCAACGTCTTCTTCGACGAAGTGAACGACTGGGGCGTCGCGACGCTGGAACGCGCCATCGAAGGCCTGAAGTGCGAAACCGCCGTGCACATCTGCTACGGCTACGGCATCAAGGCCAATACCGACTGGAAGAAGACGCTGGGTTCGGAATGGCGCCAGTACGAGGAATCGTTCCCCAAGCTGCAGAAGTCCAGCATCGACATCGTCTCGCTGGAATGCCATAACTCGCACGTGCCCATCGACCTGATCGAACTGATTCGCGGCAAGAAGGTGATGGTCGGCGCCATCGACGTGGCCAATCACGCCGTCGAAACCCCGGAAGAAGTCGCCAACACACTGCGCACGGCGCTCAAGTTCGTGGACGCCGACAAGCTGTACCCGTGCACCAACTGCGGCATGGCGCCGTTGCCGCGTGCGGTTGCCAAGGGCAAGCTGAACGCGCTGAGCGCGGGTGCGGAGATCATTCGCCGGGAACTGGCGGGTTGATGAAGCATGCGGCAGGCGGCGCGGCGGGATAGCGTCGCTAAGCCCAATAAAAGAGGGGTCAGCTCAATATTGAGCGACCCCTTTTTTCGCCAAGCGCCGAGGCAGTTGGCCACGCTGTAAGCGCGGCGTGACAAGTGCGCGCGTTCGGCTGCTGCTGAGCGCGCTGAGAACGGAAGACCGACCTTTCGATGAATCGCACGTCAGACAGCGTGCGAAACCGGCCTGGCGACATCGTTCGTCAGCAACTCCGCCAACCGGTTCAGACCGAGCGTCAAACGGATCCGATCAATCGCCCCTCCCAACGACACACGCAGCGCCAAGGGGCTGAACGACCCGCTCGAGAACGACGCCGAATCCGTGACACTCACCCCTTGTTCAAGCGCGGTTTGAATCAGCCGGTACAGGTCGATCTGACGCGGCAACTGCAGCCACAAATGCAGCCCGTTCGGGTCGGCTTGAATATCCCCCGGCAGGATAGACGCTGCGATCGTTTGCCGATGCCGCAGTTCACTCTTCACCTGCGCCATCCATTGCACCGCGGCGCCCGACTCGATCCACGTCGACGCCATCTCCGTCATCCAGGGCGTGGGCATCAGCGCCAGCGAGCGCAGGGCATCCAGCACGGGGGTCAACGGCTCGCCGGCGGGTACGACCAGGTATGCGGTCCGCAGGCCAGGCGCGATGCATTTCGATAGCGTCGACACGTAGTAAACCGGCGTCGACGACGTGTTGGCGGCCACCGAAAACATCGTGCTCGGCGGCTTCTCCGCCAACAGCCAGTACGGATCATCTTCAATAACCGGCAGCGCAAATTTCTTGGCCACCCGCAGCAGCTCTGTTCGCCGCTCGGAGGACAGCGTCAGCGCGGTCGGGTTCTGAATCGTCGGATTCAAGTACAGCATTGCCGGACGATGTTTTCGGCACACGCGCTCGAGGTCGGCGGGGTCCATGCCGAATGCATCCGACTCCACCCCGACGGTCACGCGCTGCAGCAGGCGGGCCGCAGCCAGGAAGCCAGGGTAGGTCAGCGCATCGCACGCAATCGCATCTCCAGCCTGGCTCCTGGCCAGAAGCAGGGCCGCGATCGCGGTTTGCGCGCCGGGGCAGACCACGATCCGGTCAGTGTCCACGCTGCCCAGCACCGGCTGCAGCCATTTCGCGCCGGCTGCACGATGCCGCGCGTCCCCCGCCCCCACGTGATAGCTCATCAGATCCATCGAGCTTGACGCGGCCTGCGTCGAGCCGCTGCCTTCTGCAAGCATCTGCAAAAACGCGGCACTGCCGAGCAACGGCGGGATGTTCATCCCCAGGTCGATCGTGCCGCCTGTTGCCGACCCGGCATACGCGACATAAGTCCCGCCGGCCCCCTGTGCTTCCAGGATCCCTTTCTGACGAACTTCCGAATACGCCCGCGTGACGGTCGTGAGATCGACGCCCAGTGTCTGGGCCAGTTCACGCTGCGTGGGAAGGCGATCACCCGGCCTGAGAACTCCATCCTCCACCGCGGTGACGATCTGCGTGGCGATTTGCTGATACCGGGAGCCCGCGCCGGGGGTCAGGGGCCGCACCCACGACAGGCTTGCTTTTTTCAGACGACGCGAGAGAGCCATGTTTGATTTTTTGGGTTTTTGGCCACTTCCGCAGGTGGCAAGGAGGTACGGGCCGGACAATTCAACTGCTTGTATGGATTTTGGCAGTAGAATTGGCAATCTTGTATGGATTTTAGCACTCGCTCCGCGCGTTCCTGATCCGGTTCAGCGTCCGCGCGTAGCGATCAAGCTGCTCAAGCAGCGTTTTGAGGAAATGATGAATTTCTGGGTCCCTTTAGCCTTCGGTACGTTCAAGCTCGGCGTGCTGGGCGTGTGCATGTTCCTCGCCATCAAGTCGCATCGCGAAGGCGCTAGAAAAGAGAAAGAGAAAAAGGAGATGGAACGCCTTGAAAGTCTCAAGGCGCTGTCTCAGGAACGTTGAGCAGATCAGCTTCACCCCGAGATGATGCCCCGCATTGCATCCAGGCATAAAAAAATGCGGCTCGAGTGAGCCGCATTCGATAACAACAAAGCTTACGACTGCTGCGGTGCCACGAAGTGAGACACCTTCGGCGGCGCATCGCCGATGTGGAAACCGCGCACTTCGGCCTGCTGGTCCGCGTCGGCGTGGGTCACACGCTCATGTTGGCGCAGGTGTTCCAGCCACGACGTCACCAGGAAGTATTCCAGGTAGCGGCCCGGCAGTGCCGCATCTTCAAAGATCCCCCAGGCGTAGGCCCCGTCGCGGCGGCGCTCGGCGCCGGCATGTTGCATGGCCTGCACGAAGTCCGCGCCGCGTGCCGGGTCGATCAGGTATTCCACCGTGATCATGACCGGGCCGCGATCATGCGACACCTGCTGATCGATCAGAGGCTCGGGCCAGTGCATCGACGGTGCGAGGTCCAGGTCGGCGCCCAACTGCAGTTTGGCCTTGCGGGTCAGCAGCATCGCAATCACCGAGCCGGCGGCGGCGATCAGCATCGCGGCGGGGACGCCGGCATGCACCGCGGCTTGGCCCCAGATCATGCTGCCCGCAGTCATCGAGCCGAAGAACACCGTCACGAAGATCGCCAGGCCACGAGCACGCACCCAGTCCGGCAGGGCGACCTGCGCCGATACGTTGAGCGAGGTCAGCACCATGATCCACGACGCGCCGGCCAGGAAGCTGAACGCACCGGCCACCACGGGATGCGGGGTCACCGCAAAGACCACCAGCGTGAGCGCCGTGCCCAGCGTACCCGCCATGACGCTGCGGTCAGGACCGAGCTTCTTGCGCAGCGGCGGCAGCACCATCGCGCCAATCACCGCACCCGCACCGACGCAGCCCAGGATGATCCCGTAGAGCATGGCGCCGCCATTGAGCACCTGGCGCACGATCACCGGAAGCAGGGCCCAGTAGGCGCTGGCAAACAGAAAGAACGCGACGGCACGGACCAGCGTGGACTTGAGCGGCTTGCTGTGCAGCGCAAAGCGCAGGCCGGCACGCATGGCATGAAACAGCTGCTCGCGGGGCAGACGCTTTTCGGCGGCAACCGGCGGCTTCCACCAGACCAGTGCGGCCACCACCACGATGAAGCTCAGCGCATTGACGAAAAACGGAATCGCCACGCCCAGGCTGGTGATCAGCACGCCGGCCAGCGCCGGGCCGATCGCACGGCTCACGTTGATGCCCACGCTGTTGGTCGCGATGGCTTGCTGCAGCGAAGGACGCGGCACCAGGCTGGGGACGATGGCCTGCCAGGCCGGCGCCGACAATGCGGTGCCGATCCCCATCAGCAGCGTGAAGCCCAGCAGCACCCACGGCGTGGTCAGCCCAAACCAGACCACCAGACCAAGCGCCAGGGCGATGAATCCCATGGCGATCTGCACCATCAGCAACAGCTTGCGGCGATCCATCGTGTCGGCCAGCGCGCCGGCCAGGAGCGAAAGCAGGAATACCGGCAGCGCGCCCGCCGTCTGCACCAGCGCCACGAACATCGGCGACGGCGACAGCGACGTCATGAGCCATCCGGCGCCCACGTCATGCATCCAGGTGCCGATGTTGGACAGCACGGTGGCGATCCAGATCACGGAGAAGGCGGAATAGGCGAAAGGCGAGGACGGCTGGGCGTCGGCGGGGCGGGTGTCGGCGGTCGTCATGGGAGGCTCCGGGGCTGCCGGTCGGTACGAGAAAAAAAGCCCGCGGCATCGGCCGCGGGCCTGGGGATCTAGCGAGCGACGACAGGCGCAGCGACGGGCGCGATAGCGTCGTGGGCGGTCTGCGTGCGCTGCGCGGCCTTGTGCACCATCGTGTAGGCGTAGTCCACGCCCATGCCGTACGCGCCCGAGTGTTCCTTGACGATTTCCATCACGGCATCGTACGAATCGCGGCGGGCCCAGTCGCGCTGCCATTCCAGCAGCACTTGCTGCCACGTCACCGGCACCACGCCAGCCTGGATCATGCGTTGCATGGCCATGTCGTGCGCTTCCTTCGACGTGCCGCCCGACGCGTCGGAAACCATGTAGATCTCGTACTCGCCTTCCAGCATGGCGCACAGGGCGAAGGTGGTGTTGCAGACTTCGGTCCACAGACCAGCCACGATCACCTTCTTGCGGCCATTGGCGGCGAGCTGGTCGCGCACCTTCTGGTCATCCCACGAGTTCATCGACGTGCGTTCCAGCACTTTCTTTTCCGGGAAGACATCGAGCAATTCGGGGTAGGTATAGCCGGAGAACGATTCGGTCTCGACGGTGGTGATGATGGTCGGAATGTCGAACGCCTTGGCGCCCTTGGCCAGACCCACGACGTTGTTCTTCAGCGTCTGGCGGTCGATCGACTGCACGCCGAAGGCCATTTGCGGTTGGTGATCGATGAAGATGATCTGGCTGTTTTCGGGGGTCAGCACTTCGAGCTTGGCGGTGGTGTTGGTCATGTCAGTGTCCTTGAAGCAGTAGGTTTGGGGTGTTGCTTGCAGCGCGTTGCTGCGATGAACAGAACTATATTCTTCGGGACAATCGAGCGGTAGATGGCGATTTCTGACTTCATCGTTCTTTTTATGGAACGATGACGAGCAACGAAGGATCTTTGCAGACGGTGCGGCAGCCGCCGGCATAAAGCTTGCAATCGACAGCGGATTCCGGTCCTATCCAGAGCAGAAGATGCTATGGGATGGATTTCAGAAGCGGCTTCCAGGAATTAACCTCGCCGCAAAACCCGGCAATTCGAACCATCAGAATGGGATTGCCCTCGATATCTCCGTTAGGGCAGCGGACGGCAATGAAACATATGAGTGGCTCAAACAATATGCGTCTGCGTTTGGCTTCGTACGCACTGTCAACGCTGAGCCATGGCACCGAGAATATGACCCCGCTCGCGCACAGCTCGCGGTGCAGAATGGCACCTACAAAATTCCTTCAGTGACGAACTGATCGGTCATCGGCGCAGGGCGTTCGCCCCCCGCTGCGCTACAGTCGGTCGTCCAGAGTGTGAGTTGTATCTAGCCGAGACGTATCAAGCAGTCGTGCCTTTACATCGAGCAGCTCTTCGTCAGATACATCGAAGCGCTCAACCCATGCTTCGCCTTTTGGTCCGGTCAGCCGCGGTTCGCCGGCGGCACTGGCCGCCAGGTGTAACCCGAACACAGCACTGCGCAGCGATTTGAGCGCTGCGTTAGGTAGCGCGTACTGCGGAGGCTTAGGGTCGATAGCCGTCGCAGCAAGGTCGGGTTCGTTGCCAGCCTGAATGACGATGCCAGCGCCGTAGTCATAGAAGGCGAACCAGTCTGGCGGCAATTCCGAGCGCAACGTGTGCAAGCCGCCTGCCTGCGCCACCATGTCACGATTGATTGCGGTCAGCCAAGACACTGTCTTGAACGTGTCGGGCTTGAGCACCATGGCGGAGAATACTGGCGCCCCCACATCAACGCCGCGGGCCTGCTCCGACGCGAAGGCTTCGGTGGGCTGATTACTGTTCCATTCCGACGGGGACAGCACAAAACCAAAACCGCCATGGCCATGCAATGCTTGCAGCCTCGCAGCGAATTCTACGAACAAGGTTTGAAAGGCTTTGGGTTGCTCGACAATATCAACAAAGGGCAACGCGAACCGCAACACATCCAGACGGCCTGTTTTTTGGGCGGCCCAAGCCGGTGCGGCATTGACATAAAAGGAATACGGGCCGGCATCCTCGCGCTTGGTGCCACTCGTGTACTGCAGGTCAAGCTTCTCGTCTTCGTCGAGCGTTGCGAAAAAATCGCGGATTGTCGGACTCTTGACGTAGGGCATGCACGGCGGGCCTGACGGGAGCTCGCCACGCCACAGCCATGTGAGGGCATCGCCCGCGTGCGCCAGGTAATCGTCAAAACACTGTGCGATTGCCTCCCGCTTAAGCTGTGTATAGCCGCCTTCGAAATATAAAGTGCCTGTAATGGCGATGACCGCGCCCACATAGTCGCGGCGGCTCTTAGGCATGAGCATCGCCCCGGGGAACTGCTGCGCCTGCGCGTTCTCGCGAAGTGCTGCGGCAAACGCCTCGCGGCTCATGTCAGGATGAAAAGCTGTCATAGGTCGTCTCAGGATACGGCGGGGATGGCCGCGGCTCATGGCTCACATTCTCTCAAGAGTTGGAGCCTCCGCAATGTCCGGGGCGATTCAAGAAGTGAATGAAAAATAGGCCGCACTGGGCGACCTATTCTGCATGGAAGCGCTGGCTTAAAGAACACTTGTCTCAAGCGATTTTTATTCCTCGAAAGCGAACTTTATTCACGCGCTTTAAAAACTGAAAATAAAGTCGGTCGCAAACGGCCCGCGTGTCGATGGCTGCGAATGTTGGCGAGGTACAGGCGCACGTTGCGCCACACTTAAAACGTGTACTTCGCCGTCAGCAAGAACGACCGCGGCGCGCCAAAGTGGTTGTTGTCCTGGGTGCTGCCGATCGCCTGGTAGTAATACTTGTCGAACAGGTTATAGACGTTCAGGCGCAGATCCAGATTTTGTGAGGCCCGATACGCCACCACCGCATCCCACACGCTATACCCCGGCTGGCGCACGTTATACGCGGGCGAACTGATCGCGCTTTGCACACGTACCGCCCCCCCCACCCGCCACGCATTCAGCGAGCCCGGCAATGTGTACATGGTCGAGAGCTTGAACAGATGACGCGGAGTCTGCGTGTCGTAGGGCGCGCCCGCACGGAGGCTGCCCGAATCCTCCAGGTACTTGGACTGGTTGTACGTATAGCCGGCAGCCACCTGCCAGCCCGGCGTGATTGCGCCCGCCACTTCGAACTCCACCCCCCGGCTTTGCACCTTGCCCGACGGCGCATAGCATTCGATCACCCCCGGGCTGCACGCGGACGTGGCCAGCGCGACCGGTCGGTTGCGCTGTCGGATCTGGAACACCGCCGCGCTGGCGTTGAGCCGTCCGTCGTAGTACGCCCCCTTGATGCCGGCCTCCAGATTGGTGCCGATGACCGGGTCCAGCGGCGCGCCGCTGGTTGACTGGCTGCTCTGCGGCTGGAACACGCTGGTCCAGCTGGTGTAGACGGAATGGTGGCGGTCCAGGTCGTAGATCAGGCCCGCGTAGGGTGTCAGCTCGTGCTTGACCTTATAGTCCGCAGGCGGGCTGACGTAGTCGCCGGACTTCAGCGTCATGTCGTACTCATACCAGTCCAACCGAGCGCCCAGCATTAGCGTCAGCGGGTCGGCAAGGCTCAGGCGGGTGGTGGCGTAGCCGCTCATCTGGCGCTGGTATCCCTTGCGCGACCAGGGGTGGACGAACGCGGGTTTCTCCACGGCGCTGGAGTCCCAGTGTTCCGGGTCGACCGTCATGTTGTAGTCCAACGGCCACCCGCCGGGGCCGTCGTCGTCCTTGTTCTTCAGGAAGCTGCCGCCCAACACCAATTCATGCGTGCGCCCCAGCAGCGAGAAGGGGCCGCTCAGGTAGCCGTCCACGCTGTACTGAGTTTTGTCATAGGCATACTGGCCCAGGCCCTGCCCGAAGAACGTCGAGTCTTCCAGCGGGTACAGATAACTGCCCAGCATGTTCAACCTGGCGCGCAACGTGCGGGCGGTGAGCTTGCCGGACCAGCCGTTCTCGAAACGGTGGTCGAGCTCGGCGAAGAAGCTGGTGTTTTCCTTGTTCCAATAGGCCCAGTCCGGCGACAAGCGGATCGAGCGATTGAAGTCGTAGAAGCTGCCGTCTCGGCGCGTGGGCAGCCCATTCCAGTCCGCGCCCGGGTTGTCCTCGCGGTTGTAGTAGCCGCCGACGCTGAGCGTGGTGTTTGCCGTGAGATCGGCTTCGATGGTGCCGTAGAAGAGCTGGCGCTGGTGCTCGTAGGCCTTCTTGAAGGTATTGGAATCCTGATACGCCACCACACCCCGGGCGCGCAGTGTGCCGGCCTCGTTCAGCGGGCCCGAGCCGTCGACTTCGCCCCGGTAATTGTCCCAACTGCCGGCGCTCGCCGTTACCGAGAACTGCGGCACCGCCGTGGCGCGCTTGCGCACCAGGTTGATCGTGCCCGAGGGATTGCCAGCCCCCGTCATCATCCCGGCCGCGCCGCGCAGCACCTCGACGTGATCGTACATAGCCAACGTCGCCACGCCCTGCGTATCGTAGTCGTAGCCCAGCGGCACCCCATCAGCCAGGAACGAACTGATCTCGAACCCGCGAGAGAAGAACTGCGTGCGTTCCCCGCCGCCGATCTGGCGCGTGGTCAGCCCGGTCGTGTCGCGCGCCACATCGTCCAGCGACTGAAACCCCCGGTCCTCGATCTGCTGGCGCGTCACCACGCTGACCGACTGCGGCGTCTCGCGCGGAGACAGCGCGAACTTGGACGCCGTGGACATGACCGTCGTGGTGTAGGAATGGGTGCCTTCCGTCACGCCCAGCGTGTCCGCTTCCACCGCCACCGGCGCCAGCGTCGTCGTGTTGGCCGGGGCTACCGACAGGCTGCCGTCAGGCGTACGCCGCAGCTCCAGCCCACTTCCGGCCAGGGCCCGAGCGGTGGCTTCTTCTAAGGACAACCGGCCAGAGACGGCCGGCGCGGACTTGCCCGCCACAAGATCCGCCGGAAACGAGATCACCGCGCCCGCGATGCGCGCGATCTGGGTCAGCGTCACATCCAGCCGGCCCGCAGGCAAATCGTATTGGCGCAGCGCCTGGGCATGGGCGGTGCAGGCGGCGGCTGCGATGACGCAGGCGGCCGGAAACCTCAGGGAAAGCATGGATCACTCCGTGGTTGCGTGAGTACGCGTTCCCTGTATGTGCATCGGCACCTTCAAAAAAACACCCGGCGCGTGAAATAGTCAGGCCAGATCGATCATCACGTACCAGCGGCTCACCCGCTGCATTCGGATCGGCAAGGTATTCCTCAGCGCCTCCAGCGCCCGGTCGCCATCGTCCAGCGGAAACAGCCCCGTCACGCGCAGCCGCGCCGCCTGCGGCGACATCCGCAGCCAGCCCGCCCGGTAACGGGCCAGCGCATCCACCACGGTTTGCAGGGGCTCGTCATGGACTTCCAACTCGCCGTTCTGCCAAGCGGCGGCGTGTGCCTGGCCGTTCTGCACCGCATCCACCTGCCGCGCATCGAACCACACGCTCTGCCCCGGCGCCAAGGGCTGGCGCACGCCTGCTAGCGTGGTCACCACGGCGGTCCCGCTCAATGCCAGACAGAAACTGCGCCCGGCAGCGCAGCGCACCATGACGCGCCCCTGGGCAAGCCTGACCTCGCCTTGCGGGAGCCGCAGCTGCAACTCCTGGCTGCCCCCCAACTCAAAAATCGCCGCCCCGGCCGACACGCGTACCACGTGCGGCCCCTCCCACGACGCCGCGCTGCGCGCATCCAGCTCCATGGTGTTGCCGTCCGGCAAAGCCACCCGCCGGCGCTCACCGGTGCGGGTGACATAGCCCGCCGCCAGAGATCGCAACGGCACATAGCGGTCCGCCACGCCCGCTCCCAGCAGCAGCGCCCCGCCCGCCAGCGCCAGCTTCCCCAGCCGCCGGCGCTGCGCCAGCTGCGGCCCCACCAGCGAACGCCGCAGCGCATCGCCGTCGGCCAGCAGCCCTGGCCGCAGCGCATGCAACGTACCATTGAGCGCTGCGTTCAGCCGCTGCCACGCCGCGCCATGGCACGGGCTCTCCGCCAGCCATCGTTCAAACGCCGCGCGGTCTGCATCGCTGGCCTGCCCGCTGGACAAGCAGACCTGCCACTCGATCGCCGCCTCGCGGGTGCGCGCATCCAAGGCCGTCATACCCAAAACACCTCGCAGCAACGGTTCAAGGCCTGCACGATGTACTTGCGCACCATGGTCGGCGATACCTTCAGCCGCGCCGCAATTTCCACATGCGTCATCCCATCGAGCTGGCTATACAGAAACGCCATCCTGGCTTTGGCAGACAGCCCCTCGAGCGCCACATCCAGCGCCTGCAAGGCTTGCAGGGTCTGCACCCGCTCCTCGGCCGACGGCTCCAGCGGCTCCGGCTGCAACCGCAACGTCTCCAGCCAGGCCTGCTCCAGCTCGCGCCGCCGCCACAGCCGCCACGTAATGCGCCGGGCGATCGTGACCAGCATGGCCCGCGGCTCGTTTAGCTGCTCCAACGCTGGCAGGCAAAGCAACTGCGTAAACGTCTCGCCCGCCACGTCCTCCGCGTCCTCGCGGTTGCGCAGGCCATTGCGCAGCCGCCGCTCCAGCCACGGGTGGTCATTCTTATAAATGGTGGAAAACCGGCTATCGCGTGTCGAGGCCACGGGCTGCGCTATAAACAAATAGGAATCGTTATCAATTATCGCATAGCGCGCGCCGCTGTTTCCAGTCCCATCCCCCTGTTCCTGCGAAAACTCCCCGCCACGGTACGACTCGGCAATCTCAGCAAACGCTCGCGTGAGATGGGGATGCATGTAGTCGAGGCTGGCGTCGACGATGCCGCACGTAGTTAGGCAAAGCAATCGTGAGGCACGCGCGATCGACTTTATTTGTCGTTTTCATGCTGAGCAGATCCTCGTGCCAAATGTGAACAGGGCCGCGTATACGCGGCCCTGTTCACGTTTGTGAATAAGCGAAATAAAGACGGTACCAGTCGATGCGCGCAAGAGCCTGAAACCACAGAGAATCTGAATTAAGCGAAGAAAGTTGAAACTTGGTACAGCTCCAGCCAACTGGTGTTTGGGCGGAAAGAAATTGAGCGAAAGTCGGTATCAGCGTTGCAACGGCCACCGGACGCCGAGTGGACCTTGTTGTAGATGAAACTTTGAGGGTTGGGTGAAGCGTGTGCTTGCGTGAGTACACCACTCTGAATCGAGCACATTGCATACTGGCAAGCAGAAGTGTCGCTGCCGACACATATCTTGCGTCTCTGTCCTCGGTGAAGGGTTCTGCTACGCGTTCGGAGTGCGACCGCAGCACAACCTTCAACTGACAGGAGTGGTCGGGCGATCTGTCCTTAAGGCCAAGACGACAGAACCAGCGATAGGCCAGGTTTAGAAGGACATCTCCGCGCAGCCGCAGCTCGGATCGGAAACCATGCAGTAGCCGATCACGACCATATGGCTGTAGACGCAAGATGTTGGCGCATTTCTCCAATAGGGTCGCCGGGCACTAGTCTTTCTTCACATCCTCAGCGGTGTACCCCCTGCTTTTGAGGGTACTGAAAGCGATGGCTCGCTCCTTCGACGAACTACCAAGGAAACCGTCATTCTTGACAACCCTGAGCAACTCTTGATCGCCCATGTCTTCGTACTTCTGCCTCAGCTCGCGTACCTCGTTGGCAGACTTCTCCAGCTCGCTGTACACCGCAGTTCCTGCATTCTTTGCGACGTTAAGCGCTTTATCCCAAAATCCCATTATTTGCCCCTAGTGGTTAAGAATACTTTGCACCGCAACCACGGCATGCGCTGCTGAAAACCTTGTTTTCACCGCAGTTCACACACCGCCTGCCTTGCCCGCCTTTCCCCTCGTTCGCAGGCAGGGTCATCGTTGCATGGCACTTGGAGCATTCCCGCCCCGTAGGAGTCTGGAAGAACGTCTGTTCACCGCACTTAGGGCACATTTTTCCGGCCATTGTTACTACACCTTTTAGTATGTGTGTATGTGTATGCTTATGTATCCGAGAAGACTGTATGCCGGCGAGTGCGCAGCGTCAAGGGAAATCGGCACGGGGAGGCGACACGATCTAAATAGGCGCATGGAAAAAAGGCGCGGGGTTCCGACGAAGGGCTAAGGACACCCAGTGAGGACTTCTCGGAGCTTTTGTGACTGCATTGAGATTGCGTAATCTCTAAGTTATTTATCAGTCTGCATTCTGCAACGAGATGCGCGGCGTCTTACTTGCTAGGGGAGGCCGTCCTTTTAGCCCACCAATCTTGGCACTTCACGAACGCATCGTTTTGGAAGTCAGTAATCGCGTCCTCTTTGACTTTGGGACTGCGGTACCGCGGAACCTTATAAGCTTCCGTAATGAGCGCATTGACACGAGCGGGCGCCCAAGGTGGCACCTCTACGGTTTCCTGTTCTTTCTTGACCTCTGCCAGCAACGTTGTGATCAGTTTGCCATTTTGCCGGTCACCCATGATCCTTCCGGCGGCGATCAGTTCCGCCTCGCAAACCTTAAAGTTGTACTGGGCAATCGCCGCATTCGCCTGTTCGATTACAGCCTGGGTGCTCGCTTGAATCTCCTCGAGCTTCTTCCTCTGTTCCTCAGGCGACAGAGGAGCCGCTTGAACGGATGTGAGGGCGGTCAGGGCGACGGCTGCAAGAAGGATTTTCATACCTTGTTTCTTCATCGTCGAAAAAACCCCGAAGGTTGGATCAACGTCCAACTCTCACAGGGCAGTGCATTTAGGTGGCCGCTTCGAATAACTCATTCTCGGCGTGGGCACTACAGGGCAAGAAGGTGCTTGGCTCGCGACGTATTCGGCGCATACCCCATGCGAAGTTCTTCAAATCTAACCGCTAAGCCCTTCTCCAGCTTGCGATCCACCTCGTAGTCTGCAGAGTTTCGCGTCAAGAAGACGATCGGCGCTTCAAGACCAGCTTCTCGCAACTCGGTCACCGCCTCAAAGTATGTTTCAATTACAAGGCAATCCTTGCTCGAATCTTTACCACGCTGGGCGGGCGCAAGACACTGTGACACCCGCTCGTATGCACGCATCGCAGCGTCTGCAGAGTGCTCTACCACGCGTGCTGCGCCCGTCCATTCGTTATACAGCGTCCGTGCGTCAGTCACGTGCTGATCTATGAAGTCCAGAGTCAAATTCTCTGACGGACGGTGAACCTGCGCAAGGCGCTGAATGCGCAGCAACTCGCCTTTCAGCTTATCAAGGCTCGCCTTGCTGACCGCGATTACATTATCAACGTTGTCAGCGAGTTCACGCGTTACTTGCTGCGCAAATAGTGCGACTAGGCGCGTGGCCTTCATTTCGTTTACTAGGTGCTTCGCGACCTCGATGTGCTCGGGTTGGAGGTCCCTCCGAATCGGATCCCTGACAATATCGAGGATAGAACACGTATCAGCACAAAGGACAGGTAGGCCTAATGCCGCGATAGCATCAGCCGTTCCAGGTGCGAAGCTCATAGTGCCACTTGATCGTAGGTGCCTAGGAGTTCCAAACCAAACTCGTATTGCAAACTGAGCTCATGTGCAACATCTAGCGGCCAACCCGCGCCTTGAGCGAGCCACCTCCGAAGCAACGACGGGTCCGGGCGTTTTTTTGATCTATGCGCCAAAACGATAAATTTCTGCCAACGATCACCATCCGAGGGGTGCGCCGCTGCGGATGATTTGTTCGCGCATTGTGAGAAAGTCCAAAGAGCGGAACTCGCAGCTGGGCTGGTCCAATCTTCCGGCCCTTCATTGGGTTGAGATAGCCGATGCGACGCGACGCCCTTCACCTCGCCAAGTACCTGAACAATAAATTGACGCAGAACGGAGTTGTACTCTCGCTCCGTAAGCGAAAAGGTAACCGTGGGGATGACATTCGTCACCCGATACTCGCCGGGCTCGTCGGGCCAGAGAGTCAACTTGGCGGCAGGGCTAGATTCGTTCTCCTTGCACGTGAAGACCAACATCTTTTCTTCGTCGCTCAATATTGGCCCGATAGTCCTTGCTTCAGCCTCTACGTCGTGAAACCAAGGGTCCTTAGCAGCGCCAATTAGCCGATTTCGAAGAAGCGCACGGTTGCCGTCGGCCGCAGCAATATAGAGATTCTGGAATACGTCGATTGAGGGGATCTGGGACATACACTTCCTTCGCAGGTAAATTCGACCGCTAGCACGCGGTTAATTGTTTTGCTGATCCTACAGGTATAGCGCACATTCTACGGGAACCGTTGCCGATTCCTGCAGTTTTGAACTCTTGCTTCTAGCGCCGCCAATGTCCGTGATGTTCATTTTTTAAAGGCGTCGGGATACCTTGCCTCCTTTTTGCGCCGGATACGGGAAACATCTCATTCAATGTCGAGGGCGGCCGTTTTCCTCCAGCCGATTCACGGCTCCAGATAGCTTGCCGACGTTCAAATCATTCCTGCAGCCTTGGCTTCCAAACGAGGACGAACGCTGCTTGATATCACATTCTTGTACACAGGCTACCGCGCAGGCGATGTCGTCGCCATAGCAGTCACGGCTGGCGGGTTCGATTACATTCAGGTGGACACTACAGCGCTTTATCGCGAGGTTCCCCTCACCAGTTGGGTGGAAAACTGTGCGGCGTGGTGCACGTATGGTTGGCGTACCGGACGCCGACAACTGTGAAGGCTGATCTACCGTTATCCCGCGTTTCATCGGGCGAATTTGGACGATGGCCGCCAGTTTTGCGGCAGCTCCTGATACAAGCGGGGCTTGGGTTCAGGAACTGCCAGGGCGTTCAGCCGCAACGGATGAAGAAATCCCAATTTTGAAGATTTCGCTTCGAGATATCCGCGAGCAGCCGAACAGCGCCGTGGTTACAAGTCCTTGTACATCCCAACACCGAAATGCCCACACCCACGTCCGCAAGCGCCAAAATTATGCGCAAACGATTCGGCGCGTGGCTCAAGGATCAGCGAGTCGCAGCAAGTACACACAATTGGATCTTGCAGTAGCACCCGACTACGCGTAGCCCACCACGGTAAGCCAGATCGAACGATGCGCCTCCGCGTTGCCTACCAGGGAGTTGGCTCCCGGGTGGACGCCACAAATCTGTCGCCCAGCCAGGTCGCTGAGAAGTATCTCTACTACATAGAGCCGTTGTTGTTCCACGCCTTGCGTGGAACAGATCCATACGTAGAGGAAATTTTCCCAGGCCCGAGCCCGTGCTGCGTCGGTGCCGCAGTGCGCGGGCGTGACGGAACGGTCCTCCAGATAGATGCCGTTCTTTCCCAGTCAGGTTTAGTGCTGTAGAAATAGACGGCGTAGCCGATGGCCTTGCCGCCCAGCTCAGATAGAACACCTATGTCGAGAGCCGCGAATGTTGTACCTAAAAAATGTCACTTAAGTGCAACACCGCCAGGAGTCGGAGCAGGGAAGTATAGAAGGCATTGTTTTAGTAAACGACAGGCACGGCAATGACAAAACCGAGCGCCGGCGCCCAAAGCCTGGATTGATCGCTAGGCCGCAACGGGTTGAGGCACACCTCAGCGATGCCCCAAAAATA
The DNA here is from genome assembly GCF_002331005.1 of Achromobacter sp. UBA2119. Lineage (NCBI taxonomy): Bacteria > Pseudomonadati > Pseudomonadota > Betaproteobacteria > Burkholderiales > Alcaligenaceae > Achromobacter > Achromobacter sp. UBA2119. The sequence goes on from NZ_DCYD01000014.1 coordinate 147,852, forward strand.
AGCGGCGGCAATCGCAAGTTTTGCTCCAACGTAGAGGCTGCTGAAGCTGGCCACCACTGCTACGCCCCAGAGCACATACGACATCCCGAGCGCAAGTTTTGCTGCCTTATCTTCCACGGTGCCATAGCCAGCCACGACAAAGGGTTCCATCCCCCGCCATTCGCGGACCGCGTTCGTTAGTTTGAATAGGAGGATGAGGAGGCAAAGAATTTGCACCGTGAATATTTGCAGCATCGGCTGGAGTACTTGCTGGCTCACTACACGTGACCCGGACACTGAGAACACGAGCCAATGCACCAAGGCCAAAACCACGCCGCATCCAAAAAGATGTATTGAGAGCACTCGATGACGAGCTTGAAGATGAGTAATAGGCTGTCCAGCGCTTCGCATGTGTTCCCTTCGATTTGTCCGAGAAAATATTTAGCAACAGGATTGTCGCGCGGCTTGAATCTCACACAACGGTTTTACTACTTTGGCTCTGCTAAAAATTCCTTTTTAATCAGAAGCGTACAGATTTTCACGCAAAATCAGAGCATTTCATACACCCAATAAAGTGATTAAAAATCAATATAAATCAATCACTTACGATCACTTTTTCATTGACACTGGAACAGATTTCGATAGCATAATCGTCAGTATCTAGGTGCTCTACAGGTGAAGTGATCTGAACCACACCTAGATGCCAGGGACCAATCCATATTGCATCTCCGGCGCAATGCAGAACTCTATACGGCGCTCACCTCTCGAGCTCCGCAACGTTCCGCTAACCGTATTCGCAATCTGTAGTTTAGTAGTTGGACTGGAAACGGCAGCGAATAGGACATAACTCGCGATGAACTCGACGCTCTCGAAGCGCTAAACACCGTCGACTGCACGTCACGTGCGGCCCTTTTCAGCTTCGCGCTATGCGCCGAAGATGGGCCTTCTATCGCTCAAATTTTCTGGAAAGGTCAGCTATGAAGTAGCCAACAAGATGAGATGAGAACTTGCACAAAAGGCCAGCGCTCTTGCCGGAGCAAACTGGCCTTGTTGGGTGTGCTGTAGGTCGCCAAACCTGAGCAAATATTGCTCTCTATGCGTGATGCTGTCAAGCGTCTGCAGGGGCAGTTTTGCGCTTGCCTCAACACATCCGAAGCGGGTTCTCCAGACATGGGATCGACCGAGTGTCGTTCCTATTGTGATTCACCCTGGGAGCCAATAATGACTCGGAATGCACTCGTCAGCTGGCCACGCCTCAAGCTGATTGAAAAAAGACAACTCAAGCCTGGTTGGGGTCCTGAATACCAGCCCAGCATACGCGCAACACGGGACGAGGCCCCGGCCTCCAGCCGGCCTTCGACCGTCTACTCTAAGAAGCTGAGCCGAGAGATTCATCTGCTATCGCTCGCTGAGCGAGCCGCAGCACTCCTCACCTTGTACAACCCGGCTTTGTTCGAGCTTCGAGAGCAGCACATGCTCTCGACGTTTCCTGCGCCTCATCCTCTTGTCGATTATCTGAACATCCTGCCCTCGGACATGCCGATGTTCCGCGGGACGGTGGACGTCGCCGATAGACTTGGCAGGATAGGCCAACATCCCACGGTGTGGATCACTGAACCCGATGGCACGGAAGTTCGCGCAGCTTTTCCGTATATCGGCGACCTACTGCTCTTTCTCAAAGACGGTGCTGGCTGCTACTGCGTGAACTGGACGGTCAAGAAAGATCGTGCCGCGTTCGCCCTCACACCGCATCGGATCTACAACCCGCTCCGCGTATCTAAAGCGATGGAACGCGCCGATCATCGCCATCATCTCGAAGAACTCTATTTCGCGGATGCCGGCATCAGAACAGTTCGCGTGACCGAAGCTGATATCCATCCGCACATCATTGCGAACCTGACCGCACTGTTTGGCTCGTCCAACAGCTCACCATCTACCGAGCCAAGCGTTGTTAATCACATCATTGATCGGTTCCGAGAGATTGTTGGTTCCTCCACGTCGCCACTGACACTGTTCGCCGACCTTGAACGAGAGACCGGCACTAGCCGCAGAGAGTGCTTGAGGATTCTCCACCAAGCAATCTGGTCCCGCCAGATCCGAGTAGACCTCACTAGGCCGGTGCTTCCCGACAAGCCCCTGCGCGCGGAGCGAGTGGATGTGCTCCAAGAGTACGGCCATTGGTTCGCGAGGTGAGGCGTGCAGGTCGGTACTCCACTCATCGCGCCCGATGGCTTTCAGTGTCTCCTTAAGGGCAACGTTTACTACCTGGTCCGCAACCACCTGCCTAGCGGTAGGGTGATACTGGCCTGGTTCACGTCAGTCAAACGCCTATCTGTAAATCTCATCATGCTGACCAATCGTCAGTTCGAGCAAGCCACTGCTGATGGTTTCATCGTTCCCGCGCATAAGCCAACGGGGTTGCCGCCACACCTCGATGATCTCGAGAACGTCGACCTTCAGCTGTTAGATCAGCCCCGGCCGGACAAGAAAATTCCGAACAAGGCACGGGTAGAGGACCGGTTGCTAGCAATCGCTCCGCTGCTCGAGCGTGAAGCGGAAATTCTCTCGGCGCCAGCACCAGAGAAATTGATTCATGCGTATGCCAAATCGGTCGGGAAGAACCCCAGCCGACTGCGATTTTGGTTCTTCACCTACATCACCTTCGGACGGAACGCCTGGGCGCTGCTACCCAATTTCAAGAACATCGGGCGCTGGGACAGACTGGCAAACCAAAAGTCTGAGTTCAAGCTTGGCAGACCATCGGAAGTCCGGGGAAAGCGCAGCGGCACAAGAGCTAAGGAGCAGATGATCGACCTCATCGTCCAAAGCTATACGAAACACTGCGCGCTGGGCGTCAAGCTGCGCAAGGTGTATCAGCTTGCCATGCAACATGATTTTGGCGGAAAACCAGTGAGGCTCCCGACAGGACACCTCACGTTTGTAGGAGTCGATCTTCCGACCTATGACCAATATCGGTATTACGTGATCAAGCACTATGGGCTGGAGACAGTGCAGCGGACTCTCTACGGAGAGTCGCGGCACCGAAGGCGATACGCCGCCTACGCCGGCAGTTTCACTGCGGCGGTCGGAAGTCTCTACGAGGCCACCGAATCCGACGGCTATGTGTGCGAAGACCGCCCAAAGGCTTACATCGACGGCGGAGTTCTGGATGCACTCTACGTCGTGCGAAACGTAGATACAGCATCCGGCCTTCGCCTCGGAATTGGGTTCTCGTTTGGAGCGGAGCATAGCGAAGCCTACAACGCCATGCATTTCTGCTCTGCATGTTGATTTGCAGGCAGAGTT